>JAKALK010000002.1 GCA_021813155.1 bacterium | reverse complement strand
CCGATCTAAAACTATCGTTGCCAGTATTGTCTAGTCATAAGAGACTGCAATGAATGCCTGTATTGTTATGATTGCCGAGGCTGTACCAACTGTTTCCTTTCGTCTAACCTGAGAAGTAAATCTTATTACATCGAGAATGTTCCCTACTCAAAAGAGGATTATTTCAAAAAAATTAAAGAATATAATCTGAATGCTTATACAGGAAGAGAAAAAACTTATAAACGCTTTCAAGAATTACTTAAATCGAAAGCGATCTACCGTTTTGCCTTCATTGAGAAATCAAACGATGTTTCCGGTAATATAATTTTCAACTCAAAAAATACGCATTACGCCTTTGACGCCACTGATGTTGAAGATACTAAATATGGCATCGTTTGCGTGGGCGTGAAAGATTCTATGGATTCTTATCATTATGGGCTTGGTGGCTCCGAATTAATCTATGAAACCCACGCCATGGTTCACAGCTACAATATTTTATTTGTTCACCTAAGTTACGATAATTCGCATTTAATCTACTGTGATAGCTGTCATAATAGCGAAAATCTTCTTGGTTGCGTGGGAATGAAAAAAAATAAATATTGCATTTTTAACAAAGCTTATCAGCCCGATGAATATAAAAAACTTAAAGAAAAAATTATCGCGTACGCAAAAGAAACTGGAGAATACGGTGAATTTTTCCCGCCTCAACTTTCTCCGTTTGGCTATAACGAAACCCAAGGTCAGGTTTATATGCCTTTCAAAACTCGGGAAGAGGCTATCCGAGCTGGATATAAATGGGAAGACGAGGCTACCACTGGCACCTTTAATAAGGAAACCCTAAAACCAGAGACAATCCCAGAGACCATCGACGAAATCCAAGATTCAATCTTAAGTGAGGTTCTAGTTTGTGTTGGGTGTAATCGAAATTATAGAATTGTGAATAACGAGTTAACCTTTTACCGCCGAGAAAAAATCCCAATTCCAAGACTTTGCCCCGAGTGCCGTTATCAAAAACGGCTTTCCCTGCGTCCGCCCCGCCAACTTTGGCATCGGAAGTGCATGTGCGATTACAAAGTCCATCAAAATACAATAAAACATCCTGATCACTCTGAAGGCGTGTGTCCCAACGAATTCGAAACTTCTTATTCCCCCGACCGCCCCGAGGTTGTATATTGTGAAACCTGTTACAACGCCGAAGTAGTTTAAAAACATGGACCAAGAAACTAAGCAGTGCCAGAACTGTAAAAAAAGTTTCACCATCGAGCCGGAAGACTTCAATTTTTATGAACGCATAAAGGTTCCGCCCCCAACGTGGTGCCAGGAGTGCAGAATCCAACGGCGCATCCTTTTTCGCAACGAACGAAAACTTTTTCGGGTTAAGGAAGGCATAACCGGTGAATCTATTTTAGCCCTCTTCCCAGCCGAATCAGGATATACGATCTACAACGACAATTACTGGTGGTCCGATAAATGGGACCCGCTAGCTTACGGCCAAGATTTTGATCCAAGCCGTCCTTTCCTCGCTCAGCTATTTGATTTGAATCTTCGCGTTCCCAAATATCGCTCCGCCGCGATTAATATGGTTAATAGTGATTATTCCGCCAATGCCGACGGTTTAAAAAATTGCTACCTTCTCTTTAATTCTAACTACACCGAGGATTGCGGGTATGGAAATGGAATTGATTATAGTCGAAACTGCTATGACAATTCTCACCTCCAAAAGTCGGAATATTGCTACGGTTCTTTTTGGCTGACAAATTGCTACTCTGCGCATTTTTCCTCACAATGCGAAGATTGCACCGATATTTGGTTTTCAAAAAATTGCCGCGGGTGTACCAATTGTATCGGTTGCATTAATTTACGGAATCAAAGTTACTGTATATTTAATCAGCCTTTTTCTAAAGAAGAATATAAGCAAAAGGTCAGCGAACTGCGTCTAAACACTTGGAAAGGACTGACGGAACTAAATAAACAATCGCATGAATTTTGGCTTAAGTTTCCGATCAAGCATCTCCAAGGAGTGCAAAACACTAATGTTAGCGGTGACTTCATTTCGCATTCAAAAAACATCTACCATGGTTACTTGATTCGAGATTGTGAAAATTTGCGCTATTCGCAATATTCTCAAGTGCCGTCCAGCCGAGATTGCGTGGATGGATCTGTTATTGGTAGTCATGCCGAGCTAATGTATGAAGTGTCAGTTTGCGGTTGGAAATCGGCCAATTTAAAATTTTGCTGGGAATGCTGGGACGACGCGCGGGATCTTGAATACTGCATTCATTGCGGTCATGGTGTCTCGAATCTTTTTGGATGTGCTGGAGTCAATAGGCGCCAATATTGTATTTTAAACAAGCAATATTCAAAAGAGGATTTTGAGTCATTGCGTAAAAAAATCGTCGAACAAATGGACTCCATGCCATATGTCGATAAACAAGGCCGAGTGTATAAATATGGAGAATTTTTCCCGCCCGAATTCAGCCCGTTTAACTACAACCACACCATAGCGCCGGAGCATTTTCCAATTAACAAGGATCAAATTCTAAAATTCGGAGCTCATTGGCAAGAAATAAGTCCTACCGAATATCAGACAACTTTAATCGCCAATGCGCTTCCGGATTCAATCGAAGAAGTTCAAGATTCAATAGTGAAGGAAATTATTCAGTGTTTAGAGTGCAAACGAGCCTATCGTGTTATTAATCCCGAACTTCAATTCCTCCGTCAAGTTAAAATTCCACTCCCGCGAACCTGCGTTGATTGCCGCCACATGGCAAGGATTAAACAAAGAAATAGCGCCAAGTTTTACGAGCGCCATTGTATGTGTGACTATGAGGTTTATAAAAACAGCGTTTCGCACGCGCATCATCCTCAAGGCCGTTGCTCAAACCTTTTCACGACCTCCTATTCACCCGACCGCCCTGAAATAGTTTACTGCGAGCAGTGCTACAATAACGAAGTAGTATAAAATCAGTTGCCCTGAGCAAAGCCGAAGGGTTATAATTCTGAAGTAATTTAATATGTATATCCTATTCGACATCGGCGGGTCAAAAATGCGAGTGGCTGCTTCGTCTGATTTAAAAAAATTCAGCGAACCGTTAATTATAAAAACGCCAAAAAACTTCAAAGAGGGGATGAGGGCTTTTGGCGCATTAGTAAAATCAGCCAGCCACGGAAAAAAGATTAAAGCTGTCGCCGGCGGGCTTCCGGGTTACTTTGATAAAGAAAAAACCAAGATCATGGGCTGTGCTCCGAATCTTAATGGCTGGATTAAAAAACCTTTAAGAAAAGATATCCAAAATATTACTAAGTCGCCAGTTTATCTGGAAAACGATTCCGATCTAGTGGGTTTAGGTGAGGCCGTTTCCGGTGCCGGTAGGGGATACAAAATTGTGGCGTATCTTACGGTTTCCACTGGTGTCGGAGGGGGAAGAATCGTTAACGGCAAAATCGACACCGCGCGCGTCGGTTCCGAGCCTGGCAATCAATATATCGATTACAAAAATAAAAAAGATCTTGAAGATTTAATTGCCGGCCGTTCAGTAGAGAAAAAATATCACAAAAAACCCTATGAAATTTTGGATAAAAAATTTTGGGACAATATGGCTGAAATCTTGGCCTTTGGCGTTAATAACACCATCGTTCACTGGTCTCCGGATGTAGTTGTAATCGGTGGTTCTATGATGAAAAAAATCGGCATTAAAATTCCGCGCGTTGAATTTCACCTCAAAAAAATTATGCGGGCTTTCCCCAACGACCTCCCTAAAATTAAAAAAGCCACTCTCGGTGACTTCGGCGGTCTCTACGGCGCCATGGCGCGAATCCGTCAAAAGTAAAAATTTTGCAAACAATTTTATTTACTACACTAAACAACGACCGTCAAAAAGTGTAGTAAAAAAAGAGGCTCCATCCTATGGAGCTCTCCGCGTACCAACTCGTCGATCGATTCGAGAGTTAGTGTATTGCTTCGGAGTGCCCGAGGCTCTTATCGGAAAGGTTAGCCCTAATTGCAGCTAAGCGAATCCACTGAGCTTCGGTATCTTCCCCGAATTTGGGCAACCCTGACATTTTCTGCCATGGACGGCGAGAAAACATTCGAGTCATTGCCCTTTGATCGAAGGCGATCAAATCCGTTTTCAGCACAATAATCACCTCCTTCCAATGGGAAAGGATAACATACTTGCACCATATCGTCAAGAACCCAATCAATAAATTAAACAAATGGGCACTAGGAGGTAGAGAGGACTCAGATAATTTAGTGATCGAAGCTACCTAAGTGCAATTGTCATGACTGGTTTCACCCCACTCTTTAGAGTAATCAATCGAATTTATGTTAAAATAAAAAGAATGCAAAAAATTTCACGCTCTAAAATTGAATTATTTCTCGAATGCCCTCGCTGTTTTTGGCTCGAAGTTAAAAAGGGAATAAAACGCCCGCCCGGCTTCCCGTTTACTCTTAACAACGCCGTCGACTATCTCTTAAAACAAGAATTCGACCATCATCGCAAAGAAAAAACGCCCCATCCAGTAATGGTTACCCATATGATTGAGGCAATACCCTTCGATCATCCTGAAATAGACAACTGGCGTCACAATTTCACTGGTGTTCAATTTCATCACAAACCCACCGACCTCCTAATTTTCGGCGCCGTCGACGACATCTGGGAAAATAAAAAAGGGGAATTAATGGTCGTCGACTATAAAGCTACTGGCGCCAATAATCACCAGATCTATGATTCCTACGCCCGCCAGATGGAAATCTACCAATGGCTTTTAACTCAAAACGGCTTCAAGGTTTCGCCGACCGGATATTTTGTTTTTGCCAAAGCCAATAAAGCCGAAGGTTTTGGTTTCGGTAAAGCTGCTCTAGCTTTCGATCTTTTTGTTGAACCTTATACCGGAAATCATTCTTGGGTAGAAAAATCGATTCAAAATGCTAAAAAAACCTTAGAGATGGAAAAATCTCCAAAGGCGAACCTTGAGTGTGAATATTGCAGTTATAGTTCAAAAACGGCCAACTATTGATTTCCAAAAAATTTAGTGGCATAAAGAAAGCTGTTTGGCTTGTGGGGTTAATTTGACATTGGCAATACACGAAGGGAGGGGTATGAAAGAGTTTAGTCTCAGATGGTGGGTTGTAATCCAATACCTTGCCATCTTCTGGTGTGGGTTCCTACTCGAAATCAACTTTGGTCAGGGGGCCTGCATTGCACTCGGTCTGGGCGCTTGGCTCTTCGCATTCTTTCTTCTCGGCTTTGTTGAGCGCGAAGAGCAGGTACTGGGAGCCGTAACTAAGTTCGCAAGAAATGCATTCATACTTGCGGCAGCAGCTTCCGCGAGTATCAATTTCCCACCGGGTACAGGACCAATGAAAACCATTATCTGGATCGTACTCGCCATCTTAGCACTCGCTTCAACTAAGAGAGCCTACAAACTCTCTCTGAGTGCGCCCTGGAAAGTACGCATTTTCCCGGAAATCACTCTGTGGTACTGGCTTCTGGTGCAGAGTGTCTTGCTTGTTCTCATTGTCGCCACGGTTCAGGTCTGGTTACAGCCAGTACTTATAGTTGCTCTGATTGCTGCTCTCTACATCGCGACTACCTGTGCTGATTATCATGTCTCTCATCGAATTGGGTGCCGCCACCCCTGCGCTGTCGCAGCTCGCCTCTCTAAGCCAATCCTCTGGATACTCGGCCTGTTAGTAATTTGGCCAGTGTCTAATCTCACCGTCCATATTCTCGGAGTAGCCCTTACCATAGGGTCACTGGTTTTGGCAATCAAGGAGCTGGCCGACTGTGTCACTCTCGAACCCCGCGTCGGCTATACTCCCGAAAACCCCGGACCCTACTGCCACATGGCTTCGGCATAAGCCAAAGTACTGACGTAAATATGCCGAAAGATGCCTCGACCCACTCGAGGCATCTTGAATTTTAGTTATAATTAAATCGTGAGTGTTCTAAAGAAACCTAAAATTCTCGTATGGACCGCGCATAGTCGCGTCAAAATGCGCCAATATCGCCTTTCCGAAGCGAGAATTAGGCGAATTTTACACACACCCAAACGAATAGAAGAAGGAATAGCCGCTAAAACTATCGCTATGATGCAATCGGCGGGTTCACCAAAACACCCCTACGAACTTTGGGTTATGGTTCAAGATATTGGCTCAAAAAGAAAGGTTATTTCAACCTGGCGTTATCCAGGCGTTACTAAAGCAGGACAACCTCTCCCTCGAGAGATTTTAGCTGAAATTCAGCAAGCCTTATAGGAATTATGTTAAAATAAAGTTGCATGAAAAGGAGCGTCTTTATTGTTATAATTACTATAATCTTCGCTGTGTTCTTGTTTTTATCCCGAAGCACAAAAACTCCTCAGCAAAATATAATAAAAAATAATTCTCCTTCTATGGTTCTTTCAAGTTCAGCCTTTAACAATAATTCAAAAATTCCTTCAAAATTTACCTGCGATGGCGGCAATATTAATCCAGAATTAATCGTTCAAAATATTCCAACCGGAACAAAAAGTCTCGCTTTAATTATGGAAGACCCGGATGCACCTTCAGGCACTTTCACTCACTGGTTAGTTTGGAATATCAGTCCCAAAACCGAAATTATCAAACAAGAAAGCGTGCCATCCGGAAGTATGGAGGGGCAAAACAGCGCCGGTAAAATCGGATACATCGGACCATGTCCTCCCGACGGTAAACCGCATCGCTACTTTTTCAAACTTTTCGCGCTTGATATTGTCATCGTTGAAACCGAGAATATCCGCAGCAAAACCGAACTTGAAAACGCCATTGCAAATCACGTTATCGAGAAAACCGAACTCATAGGAATCTACGAACGCTAACATAAAATCCACAATTTTAAGATGAAAATTGAAGACCAGAACTTAAAAGACATTCTCCTTAAAGGCAACTACGTCACCCCGGAGAATATTATAAAAGCCGAAACGTTTGCCAAGAAAAATGAAATTAGTTTAAGAGAAGCGCTTGTAAAAGATGGTATTATAGCAAAAAATATTTTGGGCCAAGCAATTGCTGAATTTTTACACACCCCTTACGCCGACTTAAGTACTAATCAACCACCTAAGGAACAAATTCTAAAAATACCTCAAGTTATCGCTGAAAAATACCGAGCTGTGTTTTTCAGGGAAGATAACAAGGATGTAGTTATTGCGACCGACAATCCTGAACACAACGATGTTATCAGCCAAGTTCAATCCGTCTTCCCAGGTAAAAAAATTACCTTAGCCTATTCTTTGCCGGAAGACGTTGAAGAGGCTTTTATTAATTATAGGCAAAACTTAGAAACTCGCTTTATTAAAATTATTAAAGAGCAGAAACAAGTTGCCCCCGGCATAATTGAGGAAATTCTTGAAGATGCGCTGGCTTACCATGCGTCGGATATCCACTTTGAACCAATGGAAAAAGACGTCAACGTCCGTTTTCGTATTGACGGCGTTCTTTGGGAGATGGGAAAAATTCCCAAGGATTACTACGGCAATATTTTGAATCGCATCAAAGTCCAGGCTCATCTTCGTATTGACGAACATTTTTCTGCTCAAGATGGAGCTATCCGCTACATCCGCCAAAACAAAGCTATCGACCTTCGCATTTCAATTGTGCCCACATTAGATGGAGAAAAGATAGCAATTCGGATTTTAGCTGAATACGTTCGAGGGTTTACCTTGGCTGATCTTGGGCTTTCAGACGCCGACCAAAAACTTGTTCTTAATTCCGCCCACAGACCATTTGGCATGATTCTAGTAACTGGACCAACTGGTTCCGGAAAAACCACTACTCTTTATTCGCTCATAAAGATATTAAACCGCCCCGAAGTTCATATTATGACGATTGAAGACCCGGTTGAGTACAAAATACTTGGGATTAACCAAATTCAAGTTAATCGTCAAACTGACCTAACTTTTTCGAAGGGCCTCCCTTCAATTTTAAGACAAGACCCCGATGTTATTTTAGTCGGAGAAATTAGAGGACCAGATACCGCCACAATTGCCGTAAATGCGGCTTTAACCGGTCATCTTCTTCTTTCCACCTTCCACGCTAATAATGCCGCAACTACAATCCCTCGTTTAATTGATATGGGAGTTGAACCATTTTTAATCGCTTCGACGCTTGAACTCATTATAGCTCAACGTCTTGTCCGTAAAATCTGCGAAAATTGTCGTCTAAGCGTTTCATTTGAAGAGGAACAATTAAAGAAAATTGTTCCCAATGTTAATAATTATTTCCAAAAATTCCCTGCCACTCTTTACCGCGGCAAGGGCTGTGATCTCTGTGCGGGTACCGGCTACAAGGGTCGCACCGCTATTTTTGAATTTATACCTGCCACCAAAGAAATCCAAGATCTCATTCTTCAAGAGCCATCAAGTAAGCAAATCATTGAAATTTCTAGGCGCCAAGGGAATCACTCACTTTTCGCTGATGGACTTGAAAAAGCCAAGCAGGGTGTCACTTCATTAGAAGAACTTCTTAGGGTTGCTTCGCCATATGATTAATGAAAGAGAACAGCACGCAAGAAAACGGAAAATCTGAAAACAAAAGAGGCCTTCTGTCGACCTTTGGGATTGGTCGGGAGAAAGACTACTTTATTGAAAATTTATCAGTCCTCCTGAATTCCGGGATGGACATTCTTTCTGCTGTTCAGGCCATCAAAATCGAACTTCATTCGGTTAAAATGAAGAGAATCATAAGTCGCTTAGAAACTGAGATTGAGGGCGGGTCAACTCTCTGGCACGCCCTCGACAATACTCATATTATTCCGCCCCACATCATTTACCTTATTAAATTGGGTGAAGAAAGCGGTCGTTTACCCGAAAACCTCGGGATAGTTGCAGCTCAAGCACAAAAAGATCGAGAGTTAAAATCCAAGATTCGGTCAGCAATGATCTATCCAGTTCTGGTTTTTTCGCTGACGTTAATTATCGGTATTAGTATCGCTTGGTTTGTTTTGCCTCGTCTCGCAATTGTTTTTGGGCAACTCAAACTTAAGCTTCCTGTTCTCACTAAAGCTATTATCATTTTCGGGAATTTCTTGAAAAGTTACGGCAGTTTTTACGTTCCGCTTTTTATTGTTGTACTCGCAAGCCTTGTTTATTTGTTCTTTATTTTCCCGCGTACTCGATTTATCGGGCAAGGTATCCTTCTTTACATTCCGGGTATTAAGAAATTAGTTCAAGAAGTTGAGCTTACTCGTTTCGGTTTTGTACTGGGGACCCTTCTTGGGGCAGGACTTTTAGTTACAAGCGCCATCGACTCCTTAAAAGACGCTACCGCTCTCAGGCCGTATCAAAAACTCTATATTCACCTAAGAGACAGTATAGAAGAGGGAATCTCGTTTCGGGAAGCCTTTTCAAATTTTAAGAATTCTAACCACTTGATATCGCTTCCAATCCAACAGATGATTGCCGCCGGCGAAGAATCTGGACGTCTCGCTGATTCTCTTCGGAAAGTCGGCGAAATTTTTGAAAAAAAAGCTTCCGACACCACTAAAAATCTAGCGGTCATTTTGGAGCCAATCCTCTTGGTAATTGTTTGGCTGGGAGTATTGGCTGTTGCTCTTTCTGTTATTTTACCGATCTATAGCCTTATTGGAGGTTTAAATAAATAAGGTTTATGAAGATTCGAAGTAATGAGTGCGGATTCACCCTTACCGAAATTTTAGTCTCCGTCTCGCTTATTGCTATAGCCGGAGTCATTCTCGTGCCATTGTATCAATCGTTTGAGCAAAAAAACCAACTTGACCTTGTGACCTTAAGCCTTGCTCAAAATTTTCGGCGATCTCAAATCTTGGCCCAATCGGTAAGCGGCGATTCTTCTTGGGGTGTCAAAATTGGGACAACTACCGCCACCATTTTCAAAGGTTCTAGTTTTATAACACGAGACCCGAGTTTTGACGAAACCTACGAGTTTTCTCCAACTATCACTGCAACTGGCACCTCAGAGATTATATTCAGTAAACTCTATGGACTGCCGCAACCTACTGGGACATTAACTTTAACCAACAGCAATCTCGACTCTAGAAACTTGTTAATTGGAGAAAAAGGCACAATTACGTTTTAATTGCAAAATGAAGCTTGAGCAAAAAAGTGGTTTTTCTTTAATCGAAGCGGTTTTGGCGGCATCAATTTTTGGTTTAGTTGTAACAACGCTGATTGGAGCTATTATCTACGCGCGTGAAGGTACCTCGATAGCTACCACGCGAGATAGAGCAACCCTTATCGCCGAAGAAGCCATAGAGGCCGTTCGCAATCTACGCGATGAGAACTTTGCAAATCTTATTGATGGTACTTATGGTCTTTCTTCGTCAAGTGGACGCTGGGTATTATCCGGCGCGGCAGATGTCTTCGACATTTTTACTCGCCAAATTCAAATCGGAACCGTAAGTTCTGGTATCAAAATAGTAACTTCGACTGTCACTTGGAACGAGAGATTAGGTCGTCAAGGGCAAGTTTCTTTATCTGCTCGCATTACAAAATGGCCATTTCCGCTTCCTTGGGTGGTACCTACTCAGGGCGCCAGCTTGGATCTAGCTGGAATTAATGACGGCTTAAAAGTTCAAGTTCAAGGCAACTATGCATATCTAATAAGAAATGACGGCACTCCCGACTTTGCTATAGTGGATATTTCAAATCCAGCGAATCCAATCTTAGCGGGCTCTTTGAGTCTAACTGGAATCCCTGCAAATATTGCAGTCTCGGGAAATTACGCCTACGTTGCCTCTCGCGACAACAACCAAGAACTCCAAATAATTAACATCTCAAATCCGCTATCGCCATCAGTTGTCGGAACCTTTAACGCCGCTGGCACCGCCGACGCGGTTGGGGTTTATGTTGTCGGAACTACTGTTTACCTCGTTCGACTCTCCAGTACCTCAGATGAATTAATTGTCATTAACGCCATCAACCCAGCCGCGCCAAGCCTGTACGGCTCACTTAATCTAAATGCTAATGCCAATGAAATTTTTGTTTCTGGAAACTATGCCTACATCGCATCAGGCCACAACACACAGGAACTCCAGGTTGTAAATATTGCCAATCCACTTACCCCGGCTTTTGTAGCGTCACTCGATCTTCCAGGCACGGTTGACGCCACCGCAATTTGGGGGTTTGGATCTTCTCTTTTGATTGGTCAGGGCACCAACTTGCGCACGATCGACATTACAGCGCCAACTAGCCCTGTTCTACGTGGCAGCCTCGGAGTCGGTGGAACTATTAATGAGTTAGTGACAGATGGTTCTAACTCTTTGGTATTTTTAGCAACTGCGAACGCAAGCCAAGAATTTCAAGTTGTCGATATCCGAAACTTTGCTACTCCAACTCTTTTCGGTAGCCTAAACTTGGCCTTTACTCCGAATGGAGTTGCTTATTCTCCAACCTTGAATCGCGTATTCTTAGCCACCCCCCTAAACACTGGAGAGTTAATTGTTATTGCGCCCGAATAAAAACATGAAACAAATCAAACTAATCAAAAAAACAAGTGGTTTCACTTTAGTTGAGGTGATTCTTTACACTGGCCTTTCTGCGATGATCCTTGCGGGCCTTTCGCTCTTTATTGGGATCACCTTATCAACAAGAGTAGAAAATCAAGCCATTACTGAAGTTGAAAATCAAGGTATCCAAGTTGCCCAATTAATCACTCAAACCATTCGAAATGCCGAAGGGGTCATCGGCCCTCTCCCAGGATTAAGTTCTTCTTCTCTTACTTTGACTGTCGTCGCAACCAGCTCCAATCCGACAATTTTCCGCCTAGTTAGCTCTACAATTTACATTCAAGAGGGGAGTAGCTCGCCCTTGCCGCTTACTTCTCCACTAGTTGTTGGTTCTAATCTAATCTTTGAAAATTTGGCGAGACTAAATACCTCTAGTTCCATTCGGGTTAGATTCACGCTTTCGCATGTAAATCCTGGTGCAAAAAGCGAGTATGACTACACCAAAACTTTTATCAGTTCGGCGAGCTTTAGATGAAAATTTTTTATTATTCAAATAATAATTCTGGCTTTATTACTTTAATTAGTGTCCTTGTTGTGGGCGCGGTTAGTTTAGCTGTGGCTATTACTCTTTTAACAACCGGAGTCAACTCATCAAAAACTGCAGTCGACTTCGAAGCTTCAAAAGCAGCCAGAATTATTGCTGATTCCTGCGCCGAAGAAGCCCTGGAAAAAATCAGGGAGACTCCAATTTTTTCTGGTGCCGGCAGCTTAAATTTTAATCAAGGTGGCTGCAGTTATTCAGTTGTCGATCAAGGAGGGCAAAATCGCCTTATTAGCGCCTCAAGTACCTCTGGTTCGGCAATTCGGAAGGTTTTAGTCAGCGTAAATCAAATTCAACCTCGTATTATAATTACTTCCTGGAAAGAGGTCGCGGATTTTTAAAAGCGTTAGGAGTAATCCACAGCCCCCGCGCTTGAATACAAAAATAATGTTATAATTTACATATGAAAAATAAACAAACCAAAAAAGGATTCACCCTACTTGAAGTATTGCTGGTCGTAGCCGGCATTTCGATTTTAGCCGGGATTGTTATTATAGCGGTTAACCCAAGCAAACAATTGGGTGACACTAGAAATGCCCAAAGACGAGCGGACGTAAACACGATCATCAATGCAGTCTATCAATATGCGCTAGATGCGAATGGCGCTCTTCCGACATCAATCACCACCACCACTCCTTGCTCCAGCGCTGCTAATGAAATTTGCAAGACTGGAGTAGCAACTTCAACTTGTGCTTCATCCTCGCTAGTTGACCTTTCGGTTCTTACTTTAAATGAAAAATATATTGTGGCCGTTCCAACTGACCCAAGCGTTTCTACGGGTAATGGTGCGGGATATTTTATAGATAAAACTTCAAACAGCCGAGTAACAGTTTGCGCTCCGAATGCGGAACAAAGCGCGACAATCAGCGTTACCCGCTAAGATTTAGTTCAGTAAACAAAAAAGATGAGAAATCTAGAGACCACCTCTTTAGGTGGTTTTTAGATCCAAGAAGTAGTTTAGTCGTCAAAATATAGACAAATTTAACAAATAGTGATAAAAGTAAAATCTAGCAGCTTGATAATATATAAATTTCACCTCAGCCCATAGTGATTTACATAAGTTAGTAAAAAGTGGATCTCTTTGAGCTGGGGCGAAACCACTAAGGCCAAGTCAAACAGCAGAAACTCGAACCGAAAGGAGCTGACCATGCCATCCGACATGCTCGGCATCAAAGTGCTCCGCGAACTCTGGGGCGGACCGCTTCTCGACCTTGTGAGCAAGCTTGCAGGGAAAAACGGACCAGAGTGGATCAAAGAAATTCCTAAATTCCTTCGCAAAGAACCTTGTTGGACTACGATAAGTTTACCCCAAGGCCACACTCTGAATGTACTCAAGCCTTCTGATACCGTATCATTTTTAAGGCCGTTTCGTGCAGATGAGATGTTCTTTTCTGAAACTCCGCCGTGGGGTATGAAGGTCGCGTACAGTACGAAATTCAGAAAATGGTTCGCCGGCAAGGAAGAATGTTTACTGCCGGAAAGAGCGCTGGCTTCATCTACGCTCATCAGGTGTGCTACAGGCATCGAAATCATCGCCGATCTCCATGGAGAAGATAATGCGGAAGTCACCCTCGGAGAGATATGGTGGCTAATGTACCGTATCAACATAAGTCAGCGATGCTGTATATCCAAAGCTGGATTTGACAACATCTTCTTCGCTCGGGATAGAAACGGCGAACTTCGGGAGGTGGTTGTCCATGGTTACAGCTCGTGGTCAGTGGATGCTTACCCCCTAGGAGCCCATAAGTGGGAAGATGGAAGCATTGTCGTCTCTCTTGATTTATGGGCTCCATGAATCTGCGCCTGTCAATAAAGAGGATAATTCCTCATTCGCTCAGCCCCTCCCTGCGTGTGTTTGCAGGGAGGGGTCTTTTCTTTTTCAATCCTATTCGCTAACATTACAACACTTAAACATTCAATAATTGCGCCAATGAAACTATCCATAGGCATTGTAGGCCTACCCAACGTCGGCAAGTCAACCTTATTCAAAATCCTAACCAATCAGGATATTTTAATTGCCAATTACCCTTTTGCTACCATCGATCCAAACATCGGTATTGTTCCTGTTCCCGATGAACGTATCGAAAAATTAGCCGAGATTAGTAAATCAAAAAAGAAAATCCCGGCCGTTGTGGAATTTTATGACATTGCCGGACTCGTAAAAGGTGCTTCAACTGGCGAAGGTCTCGGCAACCAATTTCTTTCACATATTCGAGAAACACAAGCTGTTGTCATTGTTTTAAGAATATTCGAAAATCCTGAAATTATTCATATAGAGAGTTCAGTTAATCCGGAACGAGATATGGCTATCATCAATACCGAACTAATTATTAAAGACCTTGAAACGATCGAAAAAAGAATCGGCAGTCTAGAAAAAGAGAGCCGTATTCCCACTCTAGAAGGAAAAAAGGCGGCTAAAAATCTGGAAATTTTACTCAAGCTTAAACAGGAACTTTTAAAAGACCATCTCGCTACGGAATTTGCCGGTGAAGAAATTGTTAATGAGCTCCAGCTCTTAACTGCTAAAAAACAACTCTATTTAATCAACGGCGAAGAATCGCAGGTAGGGGATAGCTTAAAGAAAAAAATCAAAGAGGTTGGTGGAGATTATATTTGTATGGATTTATCTAAAGCTGAAAAACTGGATGAACTCATAAAAAAATCCTACGAGACCCTAAATCTCATAAGTTTTTTGACTACTGGCGAGGACGAAACAAGGAGTTGGACAATTAAGATGGGAACTAAGGCGCCCGAAGCTGCCGGCGTCATTCACACTGATTTTGAGAAAAAATTTATCCGCGCTGAAGTTATAAACTGGAAAAAACTTCTCGAAGCTGGTTCTTGGTCTAAAGCCCGTGAAAAAGGACAGATCAAACTTGAAGGTAAGGAATATATTATGGAAGACGGCGATGTGGTCGTCATAAGACACGGCTAAGTTAATGTGAAAATGCAAAATGACGCTCTTTTGAGCGTCATTTTGAAAGCGTCCAGATTCGCATGGTCAAAGATCCCAGCCTTCGTCAATCTGATCGCGCGCGATCGCTTTACGATGTTTGACTTGGCGTCGGCGGGCGACGACAGCGATCAGGGCGACGATGCTTATAATCCAAACCCAAAAAACAGGCTCGGTTAAAAACAATCCACACCTCACATTACAACTGCTCATCTGGAACCTCCCCTCCGTCAATAAGTTATCTGCCTAACTAAAAATTAACTCAATTAACTCCTCTTTACAAGCGCTTCTCCTAAGGTTTCGTCGTCCGCAAATTCAATTTCCCCTCCTGTTGGCAATCCTCGGCCCAGACGTGTAATTTTTTTGGTAATAGGGGACAGCTCTTTAATTAAAAGGGAGGCGTTAAAATCTCCGTTCGAAGTTGGGTTAAAAGCCAAAATAATCTCGTCCGCCTGCTCTTCTAAATTTTTTTGAATAAAAGATTTTAGATTTTGCAGCCTCAGTTTTTGCCAACCCTCTAAAATTCCCGTTTTAGGAATTAATCCCAAAACAAAATAACGGCCATTGAATTTTCTAGTGTTTTCAATTGAAATCAAATCAGTTTCTTTTTCTATAATTGCTATTAGTTTTTGATTCCGATTTTTATCATCACATATGCTACAAACGTTACCTGCGTTCTGATGGATGAAAAAGCAGTGCGAGCAAAGTTTAACCTCTTCAAGCAATTTTATGCCGTTAGCCAAGCTTCTAATTTCGTCCTGTCCTCGGCTAATTAAATAAAATACTAATCTGGTAGCCTGTCGTGGTCCAATCGACGGCAACTCAGATAATTTCTCCACCAATTTCTTTATTGAGTCAGGTAAGTTCATATCCCTGTGCCCACCATCGCTTCTTGGTATCTAGTTTCCACGTTTTTAAACGTAACTCTCTCGGGATCGAATTTTAATTCAACGCTGCCCAAGGGTCCGTTTCGGTGTTTAGCCACAATAATTTGAGCGACATTTTGCTCTTCTAGGGGTAAGTTAATATCTGGACGATCTCGATCCTTTCGGTAAATAAACAAAACCACATCGCTGTCCTGTTCTATACTTCCAGATTCTCTAAGATCTGACAGGCGAGGCTGCTTGTGATCTCTTTGATCAACTGCCCTTGAGAGTTGAGAAAGCGCAAGAACTGGCACCTTAAGCTCCCTTGCTAAAGCTTTTAAGCCTCTCGAAATTTCAGTCACCTGGTGAACCATGTTGTCGGTGTTTGTTCGAGGCATAATCAACTGCAGATAGTCAACAATTAAAAGCCCCAAACCGTGTTCAATCTGAAGCCGTCTTGCCATAGATCGAATCTGCATTACGTTTGGCGAAGGCGTATCGTCGACAAAAATCGGTGCACCCGAAAGTCGATCCAAAGCATATTGGATCATCTCAAATTCAGCGTCATCGGAAATTCTTCCTGTTCTAAGCCTCCATAAAGGAACCTGGGATTCGGCTGAAATTAATCGATCGATAACCTGCTCCCGAGACATTTCTAGCGAAAAAACTCCCACCGGTATCTGTTCCTTTAATGCCGCGTACCTAGCAATATCCAGTGCGAGCGAGGTCTTTCCTAGTGAAGGTCTTGCGCCAAGAACAACTAGATCCGATTTCTGCAAACCGGAAAGCAGATTATCAAGACCAGTAAAACCTGTTGGCACTCCTCTGAGAATTCCTTCTCCCCGATGTAGCTTCTCGATCCGTTCGTAAGCTCCCTTTAATTCCTCCTTAATATGAACCAGGTTCTGCGGAACGGATTTCTGCGAAATAGCTAATATCTTTTGTTCAACAGAGTCGAGAAGATCTTCTAAATTTTCTGTTTTAGAGAAAATATCTTCGGTAATATCAGCCGAAGCTTTAATTAAGTCTCGCAAAATTTTCTTCTCTTTAACAATCTGGGCATAGTTTAAAATATGAGCAGAGGTTGGCACCTGGTTTGTCAATTCAGCTAGATAGCCTGATCCGCCAACCTCTTTTAGAATTCCTTTTTCCTTAAGTCGGCTTGAGACACTTAAAACGTCTATTGGATGATGCCGGCTAAATATCTCGAGCATCACCTCAAAAATCTTTCCATGAGTAGGCTGGTAAAAATCATCCGGCAGCAATAAATCAGCGACTTTTACTATTGCATCCTTATCAATCAAAATAGCGCCTAAAACAGACTGCTCAGCTTCTAGATTACTGGGAGGAATTTTTAATCCCGATTTTTTAGTCATTTTAATGCGCTCCGAGGGGCCAAACAAAAGAACCTAAAGGCGTGTCCTCTACGCCAAATCCTAAGTCATTTATCTTTTTTCTCAAACTGTCCGACTGCATAAATTGTTGATTTCTTCGGAATTTCTCCCGTTCGGAAGATAATTTCTGGATTTTCTTAGGAATTTCAGGAAATATTACCTTAAAACCTAGACTTTTTAAGTTTTTCTTAATCTCGTTTGCGGTCTTATAGGCAGCCGTTTTGGACAAGTCCCAAATTTTTGGATTTGCATCACTGATAAATTTAAAAAGTATTCCGAAGGCTTTTGGAGTGTTAAAATCATCAGCTAAGCTCAAAGTAAATTCAGCGTCAAAGGACTTGAGGTATTTTTCTAGTGATACCGATCGACGAATAGCTGACTTTTTGGAAATCAAATCTAGTTTAGCTAAAAACTCCGTAATCAAAAGCCACCGAGCCTTGTTTTCCTGACCCAATCTCTGGCTGTAATCGAGTGGCGATCGATAGTGATTACTTAAGACCATTAACCTAAAAACTTGAGCCGAAAAACTTTTAAGAAATTGGTCAACTGTCATGTAATTACCTGCACTTTTTGACATCTTCTGGCCATTTAAGGTCAGAAAGCCTGTGTGCATCCAGATTTTTACAAATGGTTCCTTTCCAGAAATTGATTCCTGTTGAGCAATTTCAGCTTCATGGTGGGGGAACTTAAGATCTGTGGCGCCGCCGTGGAGATCGTATTGGGGACCAAAATATTTATCGGTAATCGCGGTATCTTCAATGTGCCATCCTGGCCGTCCAAGGCCCCATGGCGACTGCCAGCTTGGCTCATTCGCTTTGGAAAATTTCCAAAGCGCAAAGTCGCCCTTATTTCGCTTATTGACTCCATCGTCAATCCGGCTCACTGCATCTTCGGCCTGGAGAGCTGTTCGCCGGGAAAGCTTACCGTAATTTGGGAAAGTTGTGATGTCAAAATAAATCCCTTCATTCGGTATTTCGTAAGCGTGTTGGTTCTCTATTAATGTTCGCACCTGATTGAGGATTTGGGGTATATGATCGGTTGCCTTCGCGTAAGAATCCACTGCGTCGACTCCTAAATCCTTCATGTTGCGACGATAAATATCGAGAAACGTTTTGGATATCTTTATCCAACTAGTTCTTTCTGTGTTAGCTCGATTAATAATTTTATCGTCAATATCTGTTATGTTCTGTAGATAAAAAACTGAATAGCCTATAGTTCGAAGGTATTTAACAAAAGCATCAAAAACAACGTAAGTTCTTGAGTTGCCAATATGAGGATAGTCGTAAACAGTTGGACCACAAACAAAAAACCGCAAAGATTTTCCCTTGGGATTTAGGAGAAGTTCTTTCTTCCCTGTCAGTGTATTATAAAGATAGATCTTCATGCTGTTGATCGAAAAAACGGACCGTTATAGCCAATCCCGCTTACGAAAATACACAAACATTCCGGCCATCGAAAAAAGCATAATTCCAAAAATGATCCAAAAACCATGTTCGGCTTGAACAATAGGCGTATCAATTGTGTTCATACTAAAAAGAGCAGCAAAGAGCATCATCGGAAAAGTGAGAAAAGCCAAAACAGTAAAAGTTCTAACCAGTTGGGCATTTTTTAAGCTAATAAGCTGGTTATTTGTAGTTTCAAAATCTTCTGTCGCCTGGCGGTAATCTTCCAGTTGGTCGACAATTTTCATGTGCTCACCAATCAAGTCATTTAAGTAGATCTGACACTGCGGGCCCAAAAAACTGCAACCGCCCTGAAAAAGCGACTCGAGAATATGCCGCTGTGGTTTAATAATAATTCTATATTGAGAAATATCTCGCTTAAGGTAAGAAATTTTTTGAAGTAGGTCCTGTTCGCGCTGACGCTCTCTTTGTTTGAATAATTCTAAACTAACCTCATCAATTTTCTCGCCGATATGCGTCAATTGTCGACGCTGAAAACTCAACAAAGTTTCTAAAATCCTGTGTGTCAATTTCAAGGTATCATCGAAGATGTGAGTCTTTACATTTAAGTATTTACGTAATTCATCAAGAACTTCGAACTTGTCATAGGCGACGGTTATCACTTCATTTTTTGTGATTATAAAATCAATTTCACTTCGTTTCGAAACCCTCTCAATCGGATCATAAATTGGGAAATAGTAAATCAAATAAAGGTAATTTTTTGAAAAGTCTACTTTTGCTCTAATCGACGGGCTTTTTAGTTCATCCAATATAAGGTGATGTAAATGAAACCGTTTCTTTAGCCAATCTAGATCTTCGTCTTTGGGGTTCTGAATATGAGTCCATTGAACTTTCCCAACTAATGTATTCATATAATCATTCTAGCAGTCTTCATTGACTCTATCAATTTATAAAACTATATTTTAGCAAGGAAACTGGAAGGAGGGCCTACATGCTCCAAGACGACGAACCCATAACGCCAGGGATAGAGGAGAGCGGCTGGCGATGTAATTGTGGCGCTTTGCATTCCGATAAAGAACGAAAGTGTTCTAAATGCGGAATGTCTCGCCCCATCGAAGAGTCGACTCTTGAGCTTGGCGAGGATTAACGGCCTTAAAGCCCACCCAATGGGGGCAACTCTGGAGTTGCCCCCATTATCGTAATTAGCAAGCTATTGACATGATTGCTAATCACCTAGTAATATGGAAAATATGGAAAAACGCGGGGAAGATATACTAAATGCAGTTATCGACTCATTTATAAAAACAGGGAGTCCAGTCTCGTCCAGTTTGCTCTATGAAAACTTCGATTTCGGAATCAAGCCCGCAATGATCCGCCACGAACTTGAAAACCTTACTGAGCTTGGCTATTTGGAGCAGCCCTACCATTCAGCTGGACGGATTCCTAGCGACAAAGCTTTCGAACTTTTTGCAAATCAAATTCTAATCGAAGAGACAGATAGTTCGCTAAACAGCGAATTCAGAAAGTGTTTGAGTTGTTCGAATTGGTCCGACCTTATAGAACTTTTCTCGAATCGACTGAATATTTTGAGTGCGCTTGAGACCGAAGATAATCATATCTACAAAACCGGCCTTGAAGTTCTTCTTGATAGTCTTAATTGGGATAATCGCAATGAAATCAGGACTATCGTTCGCGATTTTGAAGAACTTGATCACCGGATAGAAAATTTAGATGATAAATTTTTTGAAACCGATGCAATCCGCATTTTTATCGGGAAAAAAAGTCCTGTCACTGAAAGTGAAGAACTAGCAGTTATTGCCGGAAAATGCGAAGTTGATGGAGAAGACATTATTCTTCTTGCGATCGGACCAAAGCGTATGAATTATAAAAAAGTCGTTAAAACCCTTCGAGGTATTAAAGAAAATAAATGAGCGAAACAGAAAATAAAAATCCAACCGAGGATTTAGAAGATATTAAGCAACAACTAGCCCAAGCTCAAAAAGAAAAAAACGAGTACCTATCCGGCTGGCAACGTGCCAAAGCTGATTTCGTAAATTACAAAAAAGAAGAGCTTGAACGACTTAAAACTATTAGTCAATATGCCATAGAAGACCTTGTGTCAGAATTAATCACTGTTATGGATAATTTTGATCTTGGGCTTGCAACTCTAGAAAAATCTGGACCAGTAGAAAAAGGAATCTACATGATTCGGGCTCAAATTGCGGACATTCTTAAAAAACGCGGCCTAGAAAAAATAGATGTAAAAATTGGGGATGCTTTTAATCCAAAAACTACAGAAGTTCTAAGTGAAATTGAATCCGAAAAACCCCCAGGGAGTATAGTTGATATTATTGAAAACGGTTACACCTTAAACGGAAAAGTCATACGTCCAACCCGTGTTAAAATCTCTAAAGGTTAAATAAAAAATTTATACTTAAAAAAACAAATGTCTAAAATAATTGGAATTGATCTTGGGACAACTAATTCTGCCGTTGCAGTTATGCGGCCGAGTGGCCCGGAAGTACTCGAAAATAGCGAAGGTAATCGAACCACGCCATCCATAGTTGCGCTAAGCAAATCAAATGAACGCCTTGTTGGTCTCTTGGCAAAGCGCCAATCAATCACAAATCCGAAAAATACCATCTACTCAGTCAAGCGCTTAATCGGGCGCAAATTCGACGACCCAGAAGTTCAACGTGATAAAGCCTGGTTGCCGTTCGATATTCAAAAGTCTTCGGCCGGAGGCGTTGAAGTTAAAATGGGAGACAAGTGGTATAAACCAGAGGAAATTTCCGCAATGGTCTTGGCAAAAATGAAATCTGACGCCGAAGCCAAGATTGGCGAAAAGGTTGAAGAGGCTGTCATTACTGTTCCAGCATATTTTGACGATTCTCAAAGACAAGCTACTAAAAATGCTGGTGAAATAGCCGGGCTTAAGGTTTCGCGGATAGTAAACGAACCAACCGCCGCAGCACTGGCGTATGGCCTTGATAAGCAAAAAAACGAGAGAATTGTTGTTTATGATTTTGGCGGCGGAACTTTTGATATTTCGGTTCTTGAAGTCGGAGACAATATTGTTGAAGTTAAAGCAACGGGTGGAGATACTCACTTAGGCGGAGACGATTTTGATAAAAAAATCAACGAATTCCTAGTTAGGGAATATAAAAAGCAAGAGGGGATAGACATTTCTAAAGATCCCCTAGCCCTTCAACGTCTCAAAGAAGCGGCTGAGCGAGCTAAGCACGAACTCTCAGCAGCCGTAGAAACCGAAATTAATTTACCCTACATAACCTCAGATGCAACCGGACCCAAACACTTCACCATGAAGCTCACTAGGGCTAAGCTTGAAGAATTAGTTAAAGAATACATTGACCATTCCATAAAACTAACAGAAGAAACAGTTACCGCTCCTCCGCCCAAAGGTGCCGGCTTTAAGTTGTCAGACATTAATGAAGTCATTTTAGTCGGTGGACAGACAAGAATGCCGGCTATTTCCGATGCGGTTAAAAAGCTTTTCGGAAAGGAACCTCATAAAGGCGTTAATCCAGACGAGGTAGTAGCCATAGGTGCCGCTATCCAAGCCGGTATTCTTCAGGGAGACGTAAAGGATATTCTTCTTTTGGACGTAACTCCGCTTTCTTTAAGCATCGAAACTCTGGGTGGAGTTGCTACTCCTATGATTCCTAAAAATACCACCGTGCCAACAGCCAAAACTCAAATCTTTTCAACTGCTGCTGATAATCAAACTTCGGTCGAAGTTCATGTTCTTCAAGGCGAGCGCCCCATGGCAAATGACAATAAGACTCTTGCTCGGTTTCTGCTCGATGGTATCCCGCCGTCTCCTCGAGGCATTCCCCAAATAGAAGTTTCATTCGATATCGATGCAAATGGAATTTTAAGTGTTTCTGCTAAAGATAAAGCTACTGGAAAATCGCAATCGGTTAAAATTGAAGCTTCGACTAATCTTTCAAAAGACGAGATCGAAAAGCTAAAAAAGGAAGCCGCTGAGCATGCCTCAGAAGACGCTGCTAAAAAAGAACTAATTGAAGCCAAAAATCAGGCCGAGGGCGCAATTTATCTAGCGGAAAAGGCTGTAGAAGACGCCAAGGAAAAAATCTCAGAGGATGTTAAAAAGATTGTTCTGGAAAAAGTTGAAATCCTAAAGAAAGCAAAAGACGGAAATAATCTCGAAGAAATTAAGAGTGCCTCCATAAACCTTTCTCAGGAAATTCAAAAAATAGGGCAAGCAATGTATAATCAAAAACAGGACGAAGGTAATAGCGAGCATCCGTCGGGCCAACCCAACTAAAAACAGCTTCGTCACTTTTTAATGCCAACATTTCCCTCCTCGGAGAATTTTCTCTCCCAAGCTCCAGTAGAAAAATCGGTTCGCCCCCGTGGATTCTATAAAGCGATCACCTTGGATTCACTAAGTGTCCTAGCGGCAATTTTCCTGGGGTTTTCGTACCGATTTTATCTCCAATCCCATCTCAGTATTTTCTATCCCATTGGAGCTCTGTTTTTATTTTCAGCTTTTACCTCGCTTGAACTCATTCTAATCAAAAAATTAGAAAGGCGAGCTTGTGTTTTATTTCTTGAAGCAGTTGGCATTGTCGCCTTTTTTTACAACCTTCCGAGCGGAATCTTAACCACCCTTTTTGGCTTGCTGCTTTTCTTTTTTGTTTGGGGCGAGATCGGTGGACGACGAGAGCTATTAAATGCCGTTGAACCAAGTTATTTTAGGATCGGCCGACTCAAGCTAAGTAAGGTCATCACCGGGCTAGCTCTAGCGGCCGCGTTTATTTATCTCCCCCAAATTTCCAGTAAAGATTATCTACTCCCCCGGTCCGCCTTTCAAAATGTCTATGATTGGTCGGCCGGAATTATTAATAAAATTTATCCTGAGATCAAAACTCAAGATACTGCCGGAGAATTCATTGAGAGTCTGGCAAATTACAATTTAAGAAAGCTCCCGGAATTTTCGGAGTTCCCGCCCGTCGATCAACAAAACTTCGTTGATAAAGAAGCTCAAAAAATCGCACAGAAATTCAACGACAGCCTAAAAAAGAAAATTAATCTCGAGCAAAAAACGGACGATCTTATCTATGAATACGTCTCTTCCTATCTCGACAATCTACGTAATAATTTCACCAAAGAATTTAGGATCATCTGGGGCATTCTTATATTTTTTGCCTTAAGGGGTTTTGGGTTTATTTTTCTTCCTTTGGCCTCAATTCTAGTTTTTGCTATCGTTCAAATTTTAATTGGGATAGGCTTCATCTACGTTGCTGGAGAAACTAGAACGAAAGAGACGTTAACCTTTTAGTTAAAATTAATAAAATGAAAGATTATTACAAAATTTTAGGTGTTAATAAAAACGCCACAGAAGAAGAAATAAAAAAAGCGTATCGCAAACTTGCCCACGAACATCATCCAGACAAAAAAGGAGGTAGCGCTGAAAAATTCAAGGAGATTAATGAAGCCTACCAGGTTTTGTCAGATAAATCCAAGCGCGATCAATACGATCGTTTCGGCACAGCGGAACCTTTCTCTGGTTTCCAAGGGGGACACAACCCCTTCGGAGGAGGTTTCGAGGGCAATTTCTACGATATCGGTGACTTAGGTGAAATTTTCGATAACTTTTTCGAAGGCCTTGGAGTGAAACCCAAGCGAAAAACCTACCGTCGGGGAGCAGATCTTGAATCGACTTTAGAAATCACGCTTGAAGACGCATTTCGAGGAACAGAAAAAAAATTAACCATAGAAACTTTTGTCCGTTGCCATCTCTGCAACGGCAGCGGCGCTCCCGCGGACGCCACTTTTTCAAATTGCTCAACCTGCGGCGGTCAGGGCGAAATCAAAGAACAAAGCCGAACTTTCTTCGGGAGCTTTTACCAAGTAAAAACCTGTACTAAATGTTCCGGCGCTGGGCAAATTCCAAATAAAATATGCCCAACTTGTTCTGGCAGTGGACGACAAAGGGCGCGAAAGGAAATCAGCATCAATATCGTGCCCGGTATCCAAGAGAATCAAATCATTAAAATAAAAGGAGCGGGCGAAGCCGGGGAAAAGGGGAGTACGGAAGGAGATCTTTATGTCCGAATCAATATTAAATCACACCCCCTTTTTGAGCGAGTGGGAGATAACCTCGTCTTTAAAAAAGAACTTAACTTAATCGACGTACTTCTTGGTAAAAAAATTGAGATCCCAACTATTCAAGGAGGGAAAATTAACATTGAGATTCCAGCTCAATTTAATCTAAAGGAAGACTTTAAAGTTAAAAACGAAGGAATGCCTCGTTTTGATAGTTATAGTCGAGGCGATCTCCTTATTAACTTTATTATCAAAACGCCCAAAAAAATTACGGCTAAGGCTAAAAAAATCCTTGAAGAATTAGAGAAAGAGTTGTAGACTAATCCGTGGCGAAATATACTCAGCTATCGAAACGCAGCCAAGCCAAGGGTTCTTCGGTAAAAATAAAATTCCGCCCATAGCTCAGTTGGTAGAGCAGCTCCCTTTTAAGGAGAGGGTCCCAGGTTCGAGTCCTGGTGGGCGGACAACGCACTTATAAACATTCGAAGTCTTTAAGATTCAGCTTTGAAGTTGTACAATTAAGACGTCTAAACGATTCGAATGAAGGGTAAGCTAAAGGTTGAAAAGCTCGGCATTGTCCTAGCTCCAACTGAAAATAAATTCGAAAACAGATCCGTTTTAAACCCTGGCGTGTATCAAGAGGGAGAATTTGTTCACCTATTCTACCGAGCGATCGACAAAAGACTCAATTCGTCAATCGGCTACGCAAAACTAAAAGGGCCAACAAAAGTAGTGGAAAGATGGGATAAGCCTATTTTAAAAAGCGAATTTAATTATGAGCGAAAGGGCGTCGAGGATCCACGCATTGTAAAAATTAACGGCACCTTTTATATGACTTATGTTGCCCACGACGGCAAGAATGCTCTCTGCGCTTATGCCACCAGCCAAAATCTAAAAGAATGGGAAAGGAAAGGCATTATCAGCCCTAAGATTCAATACGATAGCGCCGGTAAAATTTTTCTAAGAGAAAAACTCAAAGATCGCTATTTTATGTTCGAATCGTATTACGAAGAATACGGCGGTAAAAATGTGTACCTTTGGGAAAAAGACGCTTTCTTGTTTCCAAGAAAATTTAAAAATAAATTCGCTCTCGTCCATCGCATCCTTCCCGACGTCCAAGTTATCTTCTTTCATAACTTCAAACAATTGCAAGAAGGTAACTACTGGCATCATTATCTCGAAAATCTGCCTAAATATGTTATGCTTGAAAATAAATACTGGTTTGAATCAAGAAATATTGGCGGAGGAGCACCGCCCATTGAAACGAAAAAAGGTTGGCTCCTCATCTATCATGCCGTTGAAGAACTAAACCAAGCTCGCATCTACCACGCTGCCGCCGCTCTCCTTGATAAACATAATCCCTTAAAAATCATCGGCAGACTAAATCAACCTCTCTTCTCGCCGGAATTAGACTGGGAAAAGCGCGGATTCGTGCCAAACATCACCTTCCCGACCGGTACTGCTCTTTTTGGCGATGACCTCTATATTTATTATGGCGCCGCCGACAAATTCATCGCTGTCGCGCGAACTAGCTTAAAAAAACTCTTAGCGACCCTGATTGAAAGCGGCAAAGATTTAAAATGAACCTAAAAGGCAAACCAACCAATTATGTTCTCCACGTAAGCTCCTACCCCCCCAGAGAGTGTGGCATCGCCACCTTCACGGAAGACATCACCGCTGCTTTCAATAAAAAATTTAATCCGAGCGTCAAATCGAAGGTCATTGCCCTAAGTGATAACCCGACAGCCATCTATCACTACTCTGATCAAGTTGAAAAAGAAATTAATGCCTATGAAATTCGAAATTATGTCGACCTCGCTCGCGAAATTAACAGTCGCCCAGATGTTAAAATCGTGAACATTCAACACGAATTCGGTCTTTTTGGAGGCAGCTGGGGCGACTATCTTGTGCCGTTTCTCCAGGTAATAGAAAAGCCGGTAGTTGTAACTTTTCACTCGGTTTTAACCGATCCCGATGACGAACTAAAGGGACTCGTCGCAACCATTGCCGAAAAATCCGCCGCTATGATTGTTATGAATTCACTTTCAAAAGACATTCTTCAAAACGAGTACGGTGTTTCAAGTGACAAAGCTCACATTATCCCTCACGGCATTCCTCAAGTTCCCCTTGAGTCAAGCGAAAAATCTAAAGTAAGTCTTGGCCTGGAAGGAAAACTAATCCTTTCAACGTTTGGTTTCTTAAGCCCCAATAAAGGTATCCAGTACGCGATTCGAGCGCTTCCGGAAATAGTAAAAAATTACCCCAATCTAGTTTACTTAGTGATCGGCGCTACTCATCCGAATATCATCCGCCAAAAAGGAGAGGTCTACCGAAACTCTCTTATTGAAGAGGTTCAAAAACTTGGTCTCGAAAACCATGTTAAGTTTTATAATAAGTATCTCGAACTTCCAGAGTTAATCAGCTATCTTAAAGCTACCGATGTTTATATCTCACCAACTATTGATGAAAGTCAATCGGTCAGCGGCACCCTTTCCTATGCACTTGGATGCGGCCGACCGGTTATTGCAACCGAAACTTCTTACGCACAGTATCTAATCAAGCCCGAAACCGGAATCTTAGTTAAAGCTAGAAATTCAAATGCTATCACTAAAGCCATCCTTGAAATTCTAAACGATGACAAGCGAATTAAATCAATGAGTCAGCAAGCCTACGAACACACCCGGCCCATGACTTGGCCAAACGTCGCCACCTCCTATTTCAATTTATATAAAAAATTTGCTGACCTCGAAGCCGAAGAAGATAAGCTTCCAGAATTGAAACTTGACCACCTAAATCGCCTGACCGACAATTTCGGTGTTTTCCATTTCGCTAAATACTCAAAACCGGAAAAAAGATACGGCTATAGTTTAGATGACAACGCCCGCGCGCTCATCGTTTCCGCTAAAAATTATGCCCTCACGCCGTCCGAAAATCTCGAAAAATTAATGCAAACCTATCTTAATTTTATGAAGTTTGCCCAGCGTCCTACCGGCAGTTTTGCAAATGTAGTTAGTTTTCAAAAAATCAAAGACGGCACTACAGACGAAGACGTTCAAGGTCGCGCCATCTGGGCCTTAGGCCTTGCAAGCTCTCTTGAAAACCTTCCCGGTTCAATTAAAAAACAAGCACAGAAACTCTTTTTAAAAACTTTTTCGCAATTGCCGAAATTTAAAAATCCTCGCGCCATCGCCTTTGCAATGACCGGCATCTATTATCATTTGAAAAACCAGCCCAACTCCAAACTTCTTAAGATTTTCACTCGCATGGCAAACACCCAGGTGGCACAGTACAAAGAATTCGCCTCAGAAGATTGGCACTGGTTCGAAGATCAATTAACTTATTCAAACAGCAAACTCGCCGAATCACTCTTTTACGCTTACGATCTAACCAAAAATCAAGAATATCTTGATGTTGCCAAAAAAACCCTCGATTTTCTAAAATCCATCACCTTCGAAAAAGATCATTATATGCCTGTCGGCCAAAATGGCTGGTATTTCCGAAACAAAAAACGCGCTTATTTCGATCAACAACCAGAAGAAACTTCAACTATGGTCGAAACCAATGTTGTAGCTTATAAGGCGACAGAGAATAAGCAATACTTGAAAGATGCCTATCGTGTTTTCAATTGGTTCCTAGGCAAAAATCACCTGAACCAGATGGTCTATGACGAGGCCACAGGCGGCTGTTACGACGGCGTCGGCCAGTACGCTATTAACCTAAACCAGGGTGCCGAATCCACCATTTCGTATTTGCTTGCCAGATTAGCTCTTGAAGAGGTAAAATCTAACTAGCAAAAGAAGGGAGCGAGCACATGTGGACAACATTTGTAGTTTCCGCCACGATTCTTGCACTTACCAGTCTCACATATCTCAAAGTAATCAAAAGCAGTAATCGATCTGCACTTCGCTCGTTCGGAATCACCCTGGGAATAGTTGCCATAGGTTCTATCGCCTTCGCTTGGACAGCGTATCACTATTCCATTTTCGTCCTGTCTGAAGCACTCATGCTGACCGTTGTTGGACTTGTCTGCACGTATCAGCTCCTCCAAGTTATCCCAACCTACCAGGAGATCGAACCATAACCGGCCCAAGCTCCCTAGGTCACTCGCCGCCCACCTCTCGGGCGGTTTTCGTTTTTTAATGCTATAATCTGCTTATGAAAATCTCCGATCAAGCTAATAAAGAAGCAACTAAAGTTCTCGAACATTGTGCCAAAGAAACCGGCTTTTATGCCTCCGGTCTTCCTGGCGGTTACGAGGCCACTTGGGCTCGCGACAGTATGATAAGCAGCTTGGGCGTAGCCACAACTGAGCAACCCCGTGCCAACTCGCGAAAGCGATTTGATGGTGGGGTAACCGGTAATAAGTTAAAAATTGCTTTCCGCAAAAGCCTTGAACTCCTCTCGAAAAATCAATCCAAGCACGGCCAAATCCCAAACGCCGTTGGGAGTTACAACATCGAACGCCGTTCTGACGTTACTTTTAATTCCATCGACTCAACTCTTTGGTGGATAATCGGCCTCCACGCGTACAGTAAAACCTATAAAGATAAATCAATTCTAAAAAAGCACACCAAGCATCTCAAGGCCGCCTTAACTTGGTTGGAATACCAGGATCCAAACGAAGATTCACTTCTAGTTCAACAGCCGACAATGGATTGGGAAGACGCCTTTCCGCACAAATACGGCCGCGTCATTAATACCGAGGCCCTTTACTATGCCGTCCTAAATCTTACCGATCAAAATAAAAAAGCCGAGCACCTAAAAAAAATCGTAAACGGCGAAAAGGAAAAATATCTTTCGCTTTATGACTCAAAACTTGGCCATTATCGCCCTTGGGTTTGGAAAACCCACGGCCCAGACTCAAAAATGAAAGAACAAGAAAGCTGGTTTGATACAACTGGCAATCTCTTAGCGATTTTGACCGGTCTCGCCACACCCAAAATCGCTAAATCAATTTTAAAGCACATTGAAAAAAACAAAATCAACCGCCCCTATCCGTGCAGGGCCATCTATCCGCCAATTAAAGAAGGGGATAGGGAGTGGCATAACTACTTCGACGAATGTGAGGCCCGCAAAGTGTACCACTACCTAAATGCCGGCATCTGGCCGTTCATCGGTGGACTCTACGTCGCCGCGCTTGTAAAAACCAAACAATTCGCAAAAGCCAAACGCGAACTCGAACTTTTAGCGAAAGCTAATCAAAAAGCGAGAGGCGAGCAGGGGATTAAAGAGTGGGGTTTCTACGAATGGCTCAACGGCAAAACCGGAAAAATAGAAGGGTCCGCTTCGCCGTATCAAGCCTGGTCTGCTGGCTCCTATCTTTACGCCTATAATTCATTAAAAACTCGTCAAATATCCGACTTTACGTAATAAAACGCCGCGATGTTTAAAGTTGAAGAACTCGGACCAATTTTAAAACCCACCGACAATCTTTTTGAAAATAAAGCCGTCTTAAACCCGGCAGTTTATCAAGACGGAAACAATGTTCACATTTTTTATCGTGCCATCGACGAAGACGAAGATAAATCCCGTATCGGCTACGCCAGACTCGAAGGACCAACCAATGTTGTCGAGCGCTGGAGTAAACCCATCATAGAACGTGACGCCATCTACGAAGTGATGGGATGCGAAGACCCGCGTATTGTAAAAATCGAAGATACTTTTTATTTAACCTACACCGCCCACGACGGCAAAAACGCAGTAATCGCCCTCGCCGAAAGTAAAGACTTAAAGAACTGGATTAAAGAGGGAATTATCAGCCCCCAACTTACTTACGACGAAGTCGGCGAAATTCTTCGTGAAGAACACTTGAAAGACCAATACGCTATGTTTGAATCCTTTTACGAAGAATTCGGTGGTAAAGATATTCTACTTTGGGAAAAGGATGCTGTAATGTTTCCGGAAAAAATAAATAACAAATTCGCCTTGCTCCATCGGGTTCTACCCGATATTCAAGTCGTCTATTTCGACAACTTCGAGCAACTAAAATCTCGCGATTTCTGGATAGATTATTTAAACCATTTAAATGAATTCGTAGTTTTAGAAAATCGCTACTGGTTCGAAACCCGTCACATCGGCGGGGGAGC
>JAKALK010000044.1 GCA_021813155.1 bacterium | reverse complement strand
GATCTTGATAAGGGTCTAACCGGCGCCTTCAATACTCAAGTCTTTCGTGCTACCGACCGATTCCTAACCAAAGAAAACTTAAAGAGCGAATCTCTCGACGTCATCACCATCGGCAAAAAATCAACCATGTACGCCTCAAAGAAAAAACTCAATCTAGTGGGCACCTTCTATGAAGTCGGAGATTATATCGAACCCGAAGAAGTAGAACCAATTTCAAAACTCATTATTGAGGGATTTGAAAAAAATACCTGGGATAGAGTTATCACCATCTCCACCCATTTCAGAACCGCTCTTAAACAAGAAACTCTTATCCGTCAAATTCTCCCCGTTGATTTCTTAAAAATTCGAGAGATCGTGAAAGAAATTGTGCCAGAACACGGCCGCTTTTCAGATATTATCGAGACCTATAATGGGAACAATGAAGAAATAGAATACATTTTTGAGCCATCCCCAGAAGAAACCATAAGCGTCCTTATCTCTCATCTTGTAAAAATGCAGATTTATCACCTTATTCTCGAAGCCAATGCCTCTGAACACTCCGCCCGTCGCGTCGCTATGAAAACTGCTTCCGATAACGCCGACGAACTTGGAGGTGAACTTAACCTAACCTACAATAAAGCTCGTCAAAGCAATATCACAGGAGAACTCATTGAAATCACGTCGACCCAAAACGCTCTAAACTAACATGTCAAAAGGAAAAATTATCCAAATCATCGGTCCAGTTGTAGATGTCGAATTCGGAGAAAATGAAACTCTTCCGGCACTTCTAAACGCGCTTGAAGTGAAAACCAATTCCGGTAAGATCGTCCTTGAGGTCGCTAAACACCTAGAACCCGGCCGACTCCGCGCTATTGCCCTTTCTTCAACTGATGGTCTAAAACGCGGTGACGAAGTCTCCGACACCGGAGAGCCAATTAAAGTCCCGATCGGCCCCGAAACCCTGGGAAAAATTTTTAACGTTGTCGGAGAAGTTTTAGGTGATTATTCGAAAGAGAAAATAACCTCTTTTAAGAAACACTGGCCTATTCATCGTCCCGCCCCAGCCCTATTTAAACAATCCACTAAAACTGAAATCTTCGAAACCGGCATCAAAGTTATTGACCTTATGGCCCCTTTCGTAAAAGGCGGCAAAGTCGGTCTCTTCGGTGGCGCCGGCGTCGGTAAAACCGTTTTACTTCAAGAGCTTATCCGCAACGTTGCCGAAGAATCGGGCGGCGCCTCAGTTTTCGCTGGAGTCGGCGAAAGAACCCGCGAAGGTAACGATCTTATTACCGACATGAAAGAATCTGGCGTCATCACAAAAACCGCCCTAGTGTACGGTCAAATGAACGAAGTCCCCGGTGCTCGTCTTAGGGTTGCCCTAACTGCCCTCACTATGGCTGAATATTTCCGCGACGAAGAACACAAAGATATGCTTCTTTTTATCGATAACATTTTCCGCTTCTCTCAAGCCGGATCTGAAGTTTCAACCCTTCTTGGACGCCTACCATCCGCCGTCGGTTATCAGCCTACCCTCCAAACTGAAATGGGCACCCTCCAAGAAAGAATCACTTCCACTAAAGACGGTTCTATTACCTCTGTCCAAGCCATCTACGTCCCCGCCGACGACATCACCGACCCCGCTCCCGCCGCCAGCTTCGCCCACCTGGATTCAACTATCGTTCTCTCCCGCGCTTTAACTGAAATCGGCATCTACCCGGCTGTTGATCCCCTCGCCTCCTCGTCAAGCGCTTTAGACCCCAAAATTGTCGGCGCCGACCACTACGAAGTCGCCAAGAAAGTTCAGCAAATCCTCCAGCGCTACAAAGAACTTCAAGACATCATTGCCATTTTAGGTATGGAAGAATTGTCCGACGACGACAAACTCCTTGTCGGCCGGGCCAGGAAAATCCAAAAATTCCTCTCCCAACCCTTCTTCGTCGCCGAAACTTTTACTGGACGTTCTGGTGCTTTTGTTCCTTTAAAAAAGACTATTCAAGACTTCAAAGAAATCATCGAAGGCCGCTATGATAACGAACCCGAGGATTTCTTTTATATGAAAGGATCTTTAGATAAATAGCTATGTACCTAAGAATAATCTCTCTAAAAGGTATTGAGTATCAAGGCAACGTCATCTCTTTAAACATCAAGACCAAAAGCGGCGAAATCACTATTCTCGAAAATCACCGCCCATTAATCAGTTTACTAAAAAGTGGACGTGCGGTTATTACCGACCAATCCCGCCAATCTAAAGAGCTCGAGATTAATTCTGGCTTCCTTGAAGTTGCTCCCCGTAATCGCTTAAACGTCCTGATTGATTAAGTTCTAAACTTGAAATCAAGCTGATTTTTTATTACTATATGGACCCGCAACACCCTAAATTCAGCAACTTGACACTAATTCATCCTAGAGGGGAAGCGAAAAAAATGGGAGGGATAGAATACCTTCTCGACTTAAACCAGAAACACTCGGCTGAATTTCAGCGAAGCACACTAGAAAGAAGAAGATATCGGGCCATTCATCCAACTGAGATTGGCTTTATGAAATGTATGGACGGGCGACTCCATGGTCCAGTAATGACTAGAACCACTCTCGGTATCATCCAGCCATTTCGAAACATTGGAGGACGATTCGATCTTGGGTGGTTTGGTTTTGCCCACCTTATTAAAGAATGGGTGGACTATGCAGTCACCAAGGGGCGTAACTGCCTTGTCTTTACAACCTACCACTACTCTCGAAGCAACCCGCATAGGGGTTGTGCTGGCTTCAATTACGACACAGAGGCAGCGATAGCCTCAAGTCTGAAATTAAGGCAACAATTCGAACGAGTCTTTAGAAGGGATGGAGTTTTCCCAATCCAATGCGGCATCGAAACTGACCTGGATGCACTTGTTCTCCATGGAGAAAATGGTGAAATCATAGACTTGTCCGAAATAACCAACCCTTCTCCGGAGGTCGTAAGCGCCACTCTAGAACGACTCTATCCCTATATTCCTTCAAGAGTCCTAGGTGATATTGCCCCACTCGTAATGGGAAACATCAGCCATATTGAAAGCATCAGGCGTTCAAAAAGACCCCTTGAATATACTGAACATCGGGAATGGGTCATCGGGGTTGGTCGGGGATTCGATTGGCTCCATGAACCCAACACCGCCCTCATTATCGGCCCCTTCGATCCAGATCGCCGCAACGCTATCAAGACAGCCGCTTTGGTAATAAAGAAAAATATCGAAGATGGCAAAGTCGGGAATAAAGATGTAGTTCTGATAACCTCAGCTCCTTACCGAGATCCGGTCGGTCCTGACGCTCCACTAGCAGTGGAGAAAGCCGTCGAACTTCAGGAGGCAGCAACAGAAGTCATCTACAACGAAGTCCCTGACTTGATCCCCCACATCAAACACCTGACAACCACTGTCGATATGAACACTCGAGCACTAAACGTCATCGACAGAAAATAATCACCTATCGCTCACACTGCAGCCGCCTCCGAAATGCCTAGGGAGGCGGTTTTTCGTTTCCTAAAATTCTGGTAAAATACCACTAAAGAACCGTAAAAACTAATCATTATGAATAAAACCATTCTCTTTGTTGCCGCTCTTATTATCGTAATAATAGCCGGAATTTTTCTTATAAAAAACACCGAAACAGCAAAAAATCTCCCTCCGCCAGCTAATCTTTATAAAAATCAACCAAAAACCGTCCAAATTATTTATGGAGTAAACGGTTATATCCCCTCCCAGGCCTTTATAAATTCTGGTGATACCGTCCAATTCAAAAACTTGGGCAAAAGTGATATGTGGCCAGCCCTCGACAATAACCCCGATCACGAAATCTATCCAGAGTTTGACGCCAAACAAGCAATTAAATCAGGAGAAATTTTCTCTTTCACATTCAATAAAACTGGAATTTGGAATTATTACGACCACCTCACTCCATCGCACAAAGCCACAATTACCGTTAAATAGCCCTATGAAAAACCACGCCAAAGTCGGTAATCAAATTGGCCGGCCGACATATAGAACCTCATCGTCCTTCCGTTTCCGCAAGCAATTTCTAACCAAATCAAAAACCAAAATAAGAGAGCACATCCAAACCAATGATCTCCAAAGAACTCGTTAACTATCTCAAACAAGCTCTAGCCCGAGGCCTTGGCGAAGAACAAATCCGAAAAGATCTGGCCACCTTCGGATGGTCGTCCCAAGACATAGAAGAACACTTTAAAGAGCTAAGAAAAGAAATCCCCGACCTAACTCCCCGCCGCAAAGACTCAATGAGTAACTTAGAAAAAACCGTTCAAAAGTTTCAGGGTCTGCCAGAAATAGTTAAATCTCGCAAACAAAGCAAGTTTTTGCTCATTCTTATAACTATCGCCATAATTATTATTGTTGTCGGAATTTTTCTCTCTCTTAAACCGTAACCAACTATGGCCACCATTCTCTTAGTTGCTATTCTTCTTATCGTTGTCGTCGGCTTCGGAGTTCTTTGGAAATTATTTAAATCTCAATCATCTAAAAAAGATGATCAATCCTTTCTCCTTCTTCAAAATCAATTCAATGAACTCACTCGTACCATCGATTCACGACTATCAGAATCATCGAGAATAATGCAAGGACAATCTCAAGTCTGGCCTAAAATTCTCACGGAGGTAACAGAAAAACTCACCAAGCTCGACGAAACCAATAGACAGGTCGTCGGATTTGCCGACCAACTTCAAAAACTTCAAGACATCCTAAAAAACCCAAAACAAAGAGGTGTTTTTGGCGAATATTATCTCGAAACCCTTCTTAAAAACGCCTTCAGCCCCAACCAGTACGAGATGCAATATAAATTCAGAGATGGGGAAATAGTGGATGCCGCTTTGTTTTTTGGTGATAAGATCATACCCATTGACTCTAAATTTTCCCTCGAAAACTACAACCGTCTAACAGAGGAAGTTGATCCTCTAAAAAAAGAGCAGCTGGAGAAATCTTTTAAAAGCGATCTTAAAAACAGAATTGACGAAACATCGAAATACATCCGGCCCCAAGAAAACACTATGGAATTCGCTTTTATGTTCATCCCAGCCGAGGGAATTTACTACGATTTACTAGTCAATAAAGTTGGGTCGATCAAAAGCAATACCCGAGATCTGGTTGAGTACGCCATGAAAGAAAAAAAAGTATATATTGTCTCACCAACTACTTTTTATGTAACCCTCCAAGCCCTCTGGCAAGGCATGCGCGCCTATCAAATTCAAGAATCAACGAAAGATATCCTAAAAAATGTAGCTATGCTCGGCAAGCACCTTAAGGCCTATCAAGAATACTTTAATAAACTAGGCAATAATCTTGGATCGACAGTTAATACATATACCCGCGCCAGCAAGGAATTCCAAAAAATAGATAAAGATATTCTTAAACTCACCGGTGAGGCCGTAGGTATTGAAAATCCGGTCCTTGAAAAACCTAGCGAGCTAGAAGAAATTGAGTAGATAGAAAGAAAAATTTATCAGAAACTCACTTCTTTTTTTTCCTCAGAAAAGTCGGGATGTCCCAAATGTCGTTGTCGCGTTCCTTTGGTTTTACCTCGATTTTCCCACCTTTCTCAACTACCGGCTCCTGATTCTTCTTGGGAACTATTACTTCGCCTCTATTTTTTTGTTCTCTGACTTCGTCCTTAGGAGAATCTCCATAAACTCCGCTCACTTTAAATGATTCCAAGAAATCCGGTTTTTTAAAACCGCCGTCAAACAGCGAATGGCCGCTCGCGTGCCCTCCTCCACTATTAAAACCGGTGGCAATCAAAGTTACTTTAAACTGGTTTGGTTTTAGCCTACGATCATAATAAGCTCCAAAAATTATCCTTGCCGACGGATCAGCTGTTTGGGCTACTAGTTTAGCCGCCTCGTTTATCTCCGTCATTTTTAGATCCCGTCCGCCAGAAATACCCAAAACTACTCCCCTTGCTCCCTCGGCGCTCACCTCTAAAAGTGGCGAGTTTAACGCTTGATTTACGGCCGTTACTGCTCTTTCTTGCCCACTAGCTATTCCCATTCCCACGATCGCCGAACCAGCATCCTGGATAATATTTTTCACATCAGCAAAATCAACATTTATAATCCCTGGAGCTACAATTAGCTCCACGATTCCCCTTAGAGCATTCTTCAAAACATCGTCGATTACCTCAAAAGCTTTAACAATAGGAGTGTCTTTATTAATCACGGTAAAAATCCGATCGTTTGGAACCGCGATTAGAGCATCCACCTTCTCCCTTAGTTTCGCCATCCCCTCTTGGGCTATCCTTTCTCTCTGGCTCCCTTCAAAAGCGAAAGGCTTTGTTACGAAAGCTAATGTTAATGCCCCTGTCTGTTTAGCTACTTCAGCTACTATCGGCGACGCGCCTGTCCCTGTTCCGCCACCAAGACAAGAAGCGACGAAAATCAAATCGGCGCCGTTTAGCGCCTCTGCGATTTCAGAACGATTCTCCTCGGCAGCCTGACGGCCTAACTCAGGGCTCATACCCGTCCCTAAGCCGCGGGTCAAACTCCGCCCAATATATATCTTCCGGCGAGCATCGACATGATCTAAATCCTGGTGGTCAGTGTTTATAGCAATAAAATCAACTCCCCGTAAAAAATCACGACTCATCCTTGAAATAATATTGCCACCACCGCCTCCAACACCGACCACTTTTATATTAGCGAGCGGCAAATAATTTCTATCCCCTTTTTCCTTTTTAACTTTTCTATTTTTTCGTTTCACGTTCCTAAGGTTTAAAATAGCTCACAAATTTTTTAAGTCGCCCCGTCCAGTTGCCACCCCTTTCTGATGACTGCCAACCCTCCTGGTCTGCCCCCCACATTGCTAGGCCCACT
>JAKALK010000043.1 GCA_021813155.1 bacterium | reverse complement strand
TTCCGATCTCTGGCGTTCGTTTGATTCCCCCATCACCAGCACGGCGGAGGTGGACAAGCTATCAGCGACGTCCACTTGGGAAATTTTTAATTTTCGGCCGAAAATATCCGGCTTGCCGCGATAATCACGAATGCCTTTAATGCCAGCATAACCTAAAGCCACTCCAACGATTCCCGCGCGAAGCGGGAAAAGACGGCTGTCGGTTATAATTACGCCAACTTTTTTTACTTTATAAAATTTTTTTACTTTTTTGAGAATTTCCGAGGCGGTCCTGAAACTATCTTTGGGCAGAAGGATAAGCTTGCCATTGGCGTTCGACTCATCCACACCGGCGGAGGCCATCACTAACCCGTCTTTAATGGTAAGCCAGACGTATTTGGTATGAAGCACCCAATCGCTTTCGGATTTGATGACTGCTTCTTTAGTGCGGGAGTTTTTGATTTCGCGAGTCCGGCTTTCGGAGAGCGCGACGATTTTGGAGGTGACCACCAAAACCGATTTTTCGGGGATGTATTTTACATGCGCGCGGATAAAATCAAAAAGATCTTCTCCTTCTTTAAAAATCCGTGTTTTAAATGCTTTTATTAGCATTTTGTGATTTACCTCGTAATAGGCGAAGGCCGAGATAACTAAGCGGAGTGTAGAGCGCGCCCATTACAACTTTGTAAAGCCACCAAGGGATAATGAGTAAGAAAAGAACTTTAGTAGGATAAATCCCTAAGAAGGCTATGGTCATAAAAATGGAAGTATCTAAAAGTTGAGACCAGATGTTTGAAAGATTGGAACGAAGCCAGAATTTTTTCTCTCCTGTTTTTTTGCGGAAGAAAAAGAAGGCAACGACATCTTGATATTCTGCGATGCCGAACGCGACAAGCGAGGCAATAGACATTCTCGCTGAAACGCCGAAGATTTGATTGAAGCTAGATTTTGCCCAGAGAGCGCGTTCGCCCCAAGGCACAATGCCGGAAATAAAGGAATAGACAAGAAAAACCAGAATGCTCAAAAAACCAGCCAAAACAAACCGGCGAGCCATTTTTTTGCCGTAAACTTCACCAATAACATCCGTCATCAAAAATACAACCGGGAATGAGAAGACGGCGACTGAAAGCTGGGTGCCGAACAAAAAAGGCATTAACTTGATGCCGAGAGTATTTGAAGCGAAAAGCGAAACTATATATAAGGTAAGCGCGACGACGAGTTTCGAGTCGAATTTTTCTTTTTCGTCCATTGGGAGTTATTCTACCCCGTTTTCATTTTTTTTCCACCCCATTAGAAAACTGTTTAAAGAATTTGATTAACAATAGGCTTGCTATTTTTCTTTTGAAACGCCCTCAAAAAGAGGTTTAGTTTGTGTTTTTCTAACGGGGTTCCACCAATTGGGGTATTCCCCTATCCGGAAACAGAGCAAATCAAAGATGAGCAAGACTGCAATGCCGAAGGGAGCAAACTTAAAAAGGGTGTCGCTTATCGAATGAGACCCTTGATCGGCTTTAAGGAAAAAGAAAATAAAGAAGACGGTGAGGATAAAAGTAACAATCCAACCGAGGATGGTGATAGGATAATAAACAGCAAAAATGCCTAGGCGGGCGGGTTTAAAGTGATAAACTTTCACCTTTTGTTTTCTTTGCGATATTCAAGATAAGAATAAAGAATTGAGTAGAAGGCAGACAGGATTGTAGGGATAATGAAAATCCAAAAAGCGTAGTTAGTTGCAAAGATACCGATTAAAGAGATAACCGCAGTGATTTTAAAAAGCTTGGCGCCCAGGATATGGGTCTTTCTCCAAACGTTTTCATTTGAAAGCGTCCACGGAGTGCGAATGCCGATGGTCCAGTTAGGTTCGGCTTTGGAGATTAAAATGCCAGCGGCGTAAAGAAGAACAGCAATGGCCGGGACGATAAAGCTGACAAGATTAAAGCGATAGTTAAGATTCCAGAAGATAGCGATCAGATAAAGATAGAATAAGAAGAGAAATAAAATAACGATAAACCCATCAAAATAACGGCGAAATTTATCAATATTTGCCCGCTTGGGGTCGATGTTAGGGACAACTAGAAAGATTAAGAAAAGCGCAAAGAAGATAATGGGCATTAGGAATGTTCCCCAGAAACGGTTCATAAATCCATCCACTTGGCCCGTAGAGTTCCAGTGAGTTGCCATTTTCTCTGGAAGTTGGGGGTAAAAATAAATACCAACCAGGAAAGCAAGGGTGGTAATTAAAAGAGCGATGATTTCGCTGCGACGCAAGTGCATGTGATAATTTTACTCCTTACTCCTTGGAAAAGCCAAGGGGGTTCTTAATAGAGAATTAATACTTGTTAAACCTGAATACGACGGAAAAGAAAAGTGCCAATAGCAATAAAAAAGATAATAAGCAGAAATAGGATTAAGAAATCCAATCCTAACCCAAAGTGGAAATTTCCAGCTAAGATACCACGGAGAGCGTCGATACCGTATGACAATGGATCGATTTTAGAAACAAAATTAATAGCCTTAGGTAAACCTTGAAGTGGGAACAGGGAGCCGGAGAGAAGGAAAAGTGGCATTACAAGGAAATTCATAATAAGCTGGAATCCTTGCATATCTTCAAGAAGTGAAGCAATGGCAGTGCCCAAAGCCGTAAACATGAGAGCAATCATAAACATAATAACAATAGCTAAAAGGAGAATGCCGAAATGTTCCAGATGGAAACCGATAAAGAGCGAGAGAATAAGAACAATTAAGCCCTGAAGAGTGGCGACGGTGGCACCGCCCAGAGTGCGGCCGATCATAATTTGAGTACGAGAGACTGGTGCAACCAGGGTTTCTTTCAGGAATCCAAACTGTCGATCCCAGATAAGTTCGATGCCGGAGAAAATGGCGGTGAAAAGTATGCTCATACCGATGATGCCGGGAGTTAAGAATTGCATATAGTTGCCGCCTCCAGCCTGTTTGAAAATCGGGCCAAAACCAAAACCTAGGGCGATGAGAAACAAGATCGGCTGACCTAAAGAACCAATAATGCGCGCTCGGGAGCGAAGATATCTTTTGATTTGTCGCAACCAGAGAATATAGATAGTGCTCATTTTTTAGGTGAATTTATTTTCTTCCGGTCCACATCCGACGAGCCATTCGCAAATAATCTTTGCTGGTAGCTTCTTCGTCGCGAATGGTTGTGCCAGTCAGATTTAAGAAAGCTTCTTCGAGGGTTTTAGTATTAGTTTTAGATTTGAGTTCATTTGAAGTGCCGACAGCGATAATCTTGCCGTGATCGATAACAGCAATACGTCCAGCTACTTTGTCAGCTTCTTCCATATAGTGAGTGGTGAAAAAAATAGTCATACCCTCTTCTTTGTTGAGCTTAACCACGTAGTTCCACATATGGTTCCGAGTTTGAGGATCTAAACCTAGGGTAGGTTCATCTAAAAATAAAATTTTGGGATGGTGAAGAAGCCCACGAGCAATTTCGAGGCGTCGTTTCATACCTCCGGAAAACGTTTTAACTAAACTTTTCCGGCGGTCTTCAAGATCAACGAATTTAAGGAGTTCACCGATACGTTTTTCGCGAATGGAGCTTGGAACTTTATAGAGAACACCGTGAAATTCTAAATTTTCTTCAGCGGTGAGCTCGTCGTCTAAACTTGGATCTTGAAAAACAATACCGAAAGAACGGCGGACCTCGTCGCCTTGGACAACGGGGTCGAAATTATTTAACCGGATCATTCCTCCGTCTGGATGAAGGAGGGTGGTTAACATTTTAATCGTTGTTGATTTTCCTGCTCCGTTCGGCCCTAAAAACGCAAAAATTTCTCCTTGATCTACTTCAAAGGAGATATCTTTTACGGCGACGAAGTCTTTGAATTTTTTAGTTAGGTTTTTAACTGAAATGATGGACATAAAAACGCGCGCTTTAGAATTATATACTATTGTTTTTTAAATATATTTCAATGTTGGTTTTATGCTCTTTGTAGGTTTTAGTGCAGTGAATTTGCTTCGAGGAGTCGTGTAGGTAATAAAGGCAATCAGTTTTGGTGGGATGGAGAGCGGCGTCAATCGCGCTTAGGCCAGGGTTGGAAATAGGATGAGGCGGTAAGCCAGAGTGGAGGTAGGTATTAAAAGGCGAATCGATTTTAGTGTCGCCAGGTTTTAAGGGAGCCCAGAAACCGCCGCCTGCGTTGCCGCGGGCGTACTGGACAGTAGCGTCAATATCAAGTTTGATATTTTTAAGCAGTCGGTTCCAGATAATACCAGAGATGAGAGGCATATCCTCTTTGCTTCCGGTTTCGCGCTCTATGATTGAGGCAATTTTTAGAAGCGTGAGCCATCGAATATTTTGTTTAGCGGCTTCAATTAAGTAAGGCGTAAATTTTTCGTTGAATTTGGCGATGAGGCGAGCAGCGACGTCGGATGGCGATTCATCGACTGGAATTAAGTAAGTATCTGGAAAATAAACGCCTTCAACGTAATCCGCTTTTTGGGCGGTATCTTTTTCTATCCATTTTGCCGTTATTTCTTCGGACCAATCAAGATTGCGCGCCAAAATCTCGGCAATCTGTTCCTTGCGGTAGCCTTCAGGAATAATAACCCACTTCATATAGGGCTCAGTTTTAAGGGTTTGGGCAATAGTCCAGGCATTCATCGATTTTGAAATTTTGTAGCCGCCGGGTTTAAAATCTCCCGCCTTGGTAAGAGCAAGGGTAATTTTGAAAGCCAGTGGGCTTTTGATGAAGCCGCCGGACTTCAGATCAGCAATAGCCTCGGAAAGTTTCGTGTTGAGACCGATGATGAATCTTTCCGACTCAACGTTTTCTTGCGGAGCGGCAGAGGCGCTTAGATACCAGATGGCGGCGACAATGATAACGAATAAAAAGATGATAAAGGTAATGAATTTGGGCGATTTAAGAAGCATGGGATAATATTATTTAATGACCCAAGACGGACTTGAGGGCAACATAGTTAAGTATAACCTCTTCAAGATTTTTACGAAGAGGGTTTTTCTGCCTTTGATAACGATCCATTTAACTTTGGTTGGCAAAGTTACCTTAGAACAGCTCGGAATAATCGCAAGTGTGACGGCCTTAACTCAAATACTCCTTGAAGTGCCAACGGGATACCTCGCTGACCGCTGGGGGCATAAATCGGCGCTAGTTTTAGGATCGTTTATCACAAGCATCTCGGTTTTGCCATACATATTTATGCCTAATTTCTACGGCGGTTTGATTGCTTCGGTTGCGTTTTTTGCAGGTGCATCATTTGGATCAGGAACAATGCAGGCATTTATGCATGAAACTTTGATTGGTCTTGGCAGAGAAAGTGAATACACAAAAATAATGGCCAAAGCTCAAAGCTATGGATTGCTTGGGAATGTGGTTTTGATCGCGCTTATCCCTCTTACTTATCAGATTGATAAAAATCTGCCCTTCATTTTGGGTTTCCTATGCGCGTTTGTGACATTTATTTTAGCTTTGAGCCTTAAGAAGCCGGATGTGAAAATTTCGGAGGAACATATCAAAGCTGGATTTATTTCTGAACTTAAAAAATCTTTAACGAAGCCGGCATGGATTCGATTGATTTTGGTGTTTATGATTTTCGGGGTAGTCTCAGCAAGTTTTGATAAAGTGATAACTTACCGGGAATTGATATTTCAAGACTTAGGAGTGCCAATTAAATATTTCGGCTTTATTCTGGCGTTCGGGAGTTTACTGGCGGCTCTGGGCGCAAATTATATCCACCTGCTCAAAAAGCTGAAGCCGAAGAATTTTTATCTTTTTGATATTTTGTATGTGAGTATAGCTTTTATTTTGATTGGAGTTTTGCGAAATCCGATTTTAAGCATTTTAGCTTTTAGCTTATTCCCCGCCTATGACCGGACGCGAAGTATAATTTTTGAATCGCAAATCTTTGAAGAGTTTCATAACTCGAAATATAAATCGACATTGGTATCTATTTTAAATTTTTTCGCTTACGGGAATGGGATATGGATACCGCTCGTGCTTGCGTTTGGCATCATCCGGACGAATATTGTTTTCGGGCATTTTATTTTCGGAATTTTGATTCTAGCAATATCTATCCCAATTTTATTGGTTCATAATTTTCTCCAAACTAAAAATCCACCGGCGCAGGGCTGATGGGTTTTTAGTTTTGATTTTAATTTTGCTAGTTAGGAAAGGTGCTCGGAGGCAAGTTTTGACTATTTTTCAATCATTTTCGTTAACTCGCGCATAAAATCAGGAGGTTATGATATGTAAAAGATCCGCCCGCGAGCTAAAACAGCTCCGGGCGGAGAATAGCGACAGAGATGGTTACGGCAAGTTAAGGTCTAGGAGCGACGGCGAGAGACTGAGGGTATAGTCCTTGACCGATGGAAATTGTCTTTTCAATCTCCCCCGTTTCTGCGTTGATGACGAGAATCGGTCCTGATCTCGTAGCGTAAGTGGCGTAGGCTATGGGCAAATAGGGATGGAAGCAGATATCCGCGATTTGTTGGCGACCGGGGACGGGAATTTTCCTGATCAGTACCCCAGTCATGGCGTCGTAGACAAAGATAGTGCTGGGAGCTTCTGGCCCCATAAGCATACTTCCAACTCCCCAGAGCCAGACCTCTCTCCAATCTGGAGTGACGGCGATGTAGTTGTGAGCGCTTCGAGAACTCTCCTCTAGTGCAACATGGAAAACTACCCAGCCTTGATTGAAATCAACCGCGGACAAATAGGTGCTCCCGACAAAATACTTCACACCATTCAGCCCAAGCTCGTATTGATGCGCTCCGAATGCCCAATCAAATGATATGCGCGACCACTCTTTTACGATGTGGCGAGTTGTAAGGTCATACTGCGCAAAGTTAAGACTATCCAAATGCCCGACACCGGAGTAGGGCTTGTGCCCCCAAAGGAATTGCCCGTCGAACTTCAGATCGACGAATGGCGTGGAATCCTGCCCCAGTGAATCAAAGCCGGGATAACTCCAGAAGGTCAATACTCTCGCGTTTGAGCCTACGACTTGATTGCCGGCGAAAGTCACTAAAGCGGCGTCCAGCCACTTCACCGCCTTTCCACCAACCACATCCCAAACCAAGGTTTTGCTGATTTCATGGATCAGTAGATACCTTCCATCGGGCGATGCGGTAAGTTCGTACTCGAAGGGAGGATATGCCTGGTCGCCGACGTGCACTATGCTGTCACTGACCGAGTCCCCTTGAACGTCAATTACGTAAGTAGTAGCGCACCATGGGCATGCGTAAGTCGAAGTGGAAGAAGTTGCGTAAAGCAAAACCTCGGG
>JAKALK010000042.1:1528-8134 GCA_021813155.1 bacterium | reverse complement strand
ACTAATCACCTCAACCCCGTTTCAGCTTCTAAGGAGGAACTTTTCAAAAAAGCCGAGAGCCTAGGATTAAAACCTGAAACCAATTTAGGCAAGGGTCGCCTAATTGACCTAATTTTTAAAAAAACTGTTCGCCCTTCTTTAATTCAGCCGGTGTTTTTAATTGACCCGCCTGTCGAAATTGAACCATTAGCCAAACGCTCCACCAAAAATCCTAATGTTGTTGAGCGGTTTCAAATTATGGCCGGCGGCACCGAACTTGGTAAGGGTTTTTCTGAGCTAAACGACCCCATTGATCAGCGGAGGAGATTCGAGGAGCAAATGAGATTACGAGCAGCCGGTGATAAAGAAGCCCAAAGGCTCGACGAGGATTTCTTAGAAGCGCTTGGATATGGAATGCCGCCCGCCTCGGGCTTTGGTGTCTCCGAGCGCCTTTTTGCCGTTTTAATGGACAAGCCCGTTCGCGAAACAGTTATCTTTCCCTTAATGCGACCTGAAAGGCAATAAAACTTGGATGGTGAGTTCGTCGAATTCATTTTCCCACAATGTCACCTAAGATATAAATGACTAAGGTTCTTGTCTTTGGAGTTTTTGATGGCCTTCATGAAGGTCACAAGTTTTTTTTAAGGGAAGCCAAAAAGCTTGGCGACCATCTTATCGTCGTCACTCCTCCAGACGACGTTATTTTTAAGCTCAAAAGTAAAAAGCCGCACCTTAATCTCGAGGAACGCACTCGGGATTTGAAAAATTTTGATATCGCCGATGAAATTTTAATAGGGGACAGTCAACTAAATGATTGGAAAATTTTAAGCAAAATAAATCCTAATCTCATTGTTACGGGTTATGATCAAAAAAATCTAAAGAAAGCCTTGGTAAAATATTTAAAAACTAAAAAACTTCCAATTAAAGTTTTGTCTCTGTCGGCTTTCAAAAAGTACCAATATAAGAGCAGCTTAATAAGCAGAAACCGGTCACTTCGAAAGTGACCGGTGTCGTGGCCTGTGAGCTAGCTTCTCGTCTAAGCCGTCGCCTCAACGATCTTGACATTAGCCTCCGATAGTCCAAGAAGCTTAGCCTTATTTATAGCCCAAGCAACAAGCTCGGCTACCAAGTTTCGGGGTTCGCCGCACTTTTCGATGTCGATGATTACCTGTGCGCCCGGTGGTTCCAGGAATTGTTCGCCCTCGCTCACGATTTTTGGATAAACAGCAGCGTCGAGGACAAAAACTAGAAATCGTAATCTCATAAGTCACCCCCTGTGTGCCAACTGCATACTAGCAAAGATAAAAAATCAGTCAACCTTATAACTCTAAACCCCTGGCTTGATCGCAAATCATCTTTGGTTCTCCTCCCCGGAGAGAAATCTTTCCCTGGACCAAAACCACGTTTTTTTCTTGCCAAACCGCTTCAGTTTTCTTTAAAGTGCTATTAAAAACAACCACCTCCATTGGTTGGGGCGAAAAGTCTTCAATTTTTACAAACATCATCGGTTGACCGGTTTTTGTCATGATTCTTTGAATGTTTGATATTACTCCTGCGATTCTGAAAACTTGATTTTCATTTTTGATTAATTTTGCCTCAGCGATAGATTTGGCTTGCGAGGCCTTTATTTTGTCCTTATAGGAACTCAAAGGATGATCCGATAGGTAAAAACCTAAAAGTTCTTTTTCCCATGATAATTTCTCTTGGGATGAAGCCGGCATCACTTCCTTTAATTTCAAATTCCCGCCTAGATTTACTTGAGCTCCAAAAAGAGAGTTTCCCTTCAAGCCTCCAGATTTTTTTATAGCGGCGTTAAATTTAATGATTTCATCCAAGTTCTCGAGAAGTTGTTTCCTCTCTGTTTCTAAGGAATCGAACACTCCGCCCTTAATTAAACTTTCTAAAGATTTTTTATTTAAATCCTTATGCTGGATTCTAACCAAAAAATCTTGAAGGTCTTTAAAAAGTCCACCCCGAATTCTCTCTTCTGTAATATTAACAGCAATTTGTTCTCCAACATTTTTAATTGCCAGTAGTCCAAATCTAATTTTATTTTCCTCTGGAGTAAAACTAACGAAACTTTTATTTATATCCGGTGGCAACACTTCTACGCCATCCTTTTTCGATTCATTAATTAGAAAAGCAATCCTGTCGATGTCGCTAACTTCCGAGTTCAAAAGGCTTGCCGCAAATTCGATAGGAAAATGGGCTTTTAAGTAGGCTGTCTGATATCCAATAATGGCGTAGCAGGCCGCGTGGCTTCGATTAAAACCGTACCTAGCAAAAGGTTCGAACCACTGCCAGATCTCATGTGCCAGCTTGGGATCGATTTGGTTCTTTATCATTCCTGAAACCAATTTTTGTTCCTGCTCCTGAAGAAGAGATTTTATCTTTTTCCCTACTGCTTTTCTAAGTGTGTCGGCTTCTGAAAAAGTAAATCCTGCTAAAGCGCGAGCCACCTCCATTAATTGTTCTTGATACACCATAATCCCGTATGTCTTCTTGAGGATTGGTTCAAGCTTGGGGTGAAGATAAACCACTTTTTCTCTCCCCAGTTTTCGGGCTATGTAGTGCGGGACCATCCCCGCATCCAAAGTACCAGGGCGGTACAGCGAAATCATTGCAATAATATCTTCAAGTTCTGAAGGTTCGAGTTCTTTTAAATACCGCCGCATCCCGCTTCCTTCAAGCTGAAAAACCCCCGTGGTGTCTCCCGCCCTTAGTAATTCAAAAGTTTTTTGATCATCAAGTGGTAGTTCTGAAATATTTATTTTTTCGCCGTATTTTTCCTGAACCAATCGCACGGTATCCTGTATAATTGAAAGGTTTTTCAACCCCAAAAAATCAATTTTCAGCAATCCTAGGTCTTCGACCGCGTGCATTTCAAATTGGGTAATAATATTGTTTTTATCTTGTGGAGCCAGTTGTACTGGCAGGTATTCCATAAGGGGTTCTTTCGAGATCACTGTCCCGCAGGCGTGGACTGACGCATGTCTCGCCACTCCCTCTAAATGTTTCGCCGCCTCAAGAACTTTCTTAGCGTCTTCATTTTTATCGTAAAATTCCTTTAGTTCCGGAACTTTTTCAATTGCCTCATCAAGCTTTACGTTAAAGGGTATCAGCTTTGCCAATTGATCGCAGAAAGCATAACTAAGTCCCATCGCTCTCCCTGCGTCTCGTATTCCAGCCCTCGCCGCCATTGTTCCAAAAGTGATAATCTGTGCCACATGATCTTCGCCGTATTTCTCTTTCACATAAGCCAAAACCCTATCGCGGCCAGTGTCGGCGAAATCAACATCCACATCCGGCATTTGAATTCTGTCCGGATTCAAAAATCTTTCGAAAAGCAATCCGTACTCAATCGGGTCTAAATCGGTAATCCCTAAGATATAAGAAACCAAACTGCCTGCCGCTGAGCCCCTGCCTGGTCCGACCGCAATTCCGTGTTGTTTCGCCCATTGGATAAAATCCTGAACAATCAAAAAGTAATCCGCGAAGCCGGTTTTTTCGATTACGTCCAATTCCATCTTGAGCCGATCTTTTACAATTTGATTTAACCGCCCACTCGAAAATCTATTTCCAATCCGCTCATTGATTAATTCTTCAAGATATTGGTTAGCTGTTTTGCCATCCGGTTTTGGGAAGTGGGGGAGCAAAATTTTCCCAAGTTCCAATTCAGCGTTACACCGTTCAGCGATTTTCGCCGTGTTTGAAACGGCCTCAGGAACATCTTTAAATTTATTAGCCATTTCCTCGGGAGAATTCAATGAAAAATCATCCGCGCTTAAAGTTAGCCGATCGTCGTCCGTAAGTCGTGCCCCCGTCTGCACGGCCACTAAAATATCATGATAATGGGTGTCTTCCGGCCGCGCGTAATGAATATCCTGTGTCGCTGCAAGCGGCAGCCCCGTTTCTTTTGCAAGTTTTATAATTTCGTTTCGCACTTTCATCACGTCCGGAATTTTTGGGTGATCTCCGATTTCCAGAAAGAAATTTCCTTTTCCGAAAATTTCTTCGTATTCTAGCGCCGCTTTTTTCGCGTCTTCATATCTATCATTTAATAAAAGACGAGTCACCTCACCAGAGAGGCACCCAGAAAGCGCAAGCAATCCTTCATGATGTTCCTTGAGGAGCTCTTTATCCATCCTCGGCTTATAGTAATAACCCTCCAAGTTGGCGCGGCTAACCAATTTCACTAAATTTTTCCAGCCTGTCAAATTCTCGCAGAGCAGAATTAAGTGAAAATATCGCTCGCCTGGCTCTTTATCGAAGCGGCTTTTTGGCGCCATATACGCCTCTACTCCCAAAATCGGCTTAATGCCTGCTCTTTTGGCTTTTTTGTAAAATTCAATCGCCCCATACAAGACCCCGTGATCCGTGACCGCAATGGAGTCCATTCCTAGTTCTTTTGTCCGCTCAAGAAGATCATCAATTTTGGCCAATCCGTCCAGAAGAGAGTAATGAGAGTGAGTATGAAGGTGTACAAATTTCCCCATGAATATCGACATTATAGGGCAAAGTTTTGTCATTGAAAACTCCACCGCGATGGAATTTAGCCTACTCTTTGCCGTATTTTAGCCTTTAAATTTCTAGCCGCGGGGTATACAAATTTAGACATTTTTGTTACTATTTTTTTGCCGCCGACGTAGCTCAGCGGCAGAGCAACTGTTTTGTAAACAGTAGGTCGTCGGTTCAAATCCGACCGTCGGCTCCAAAAAATAAAATGCCAGAAGATAAATTCTTTTGTTTTGGCCAGAAGGCATTTATAAACAAAAACGATGAGGTTTTAGTTATCTTTGATCCGATATTGGGACTAGATTTTCCTGGAGGAAAAATCCAAGAGGGGGAGTTGGATTTTGATGAAGCTCTAAAAAGAGAAGTGCGAGAAGAAACCGCCCTCGAGATAGAGGTTGGACCTCCGTTTTTTCGGTGGTTTATTGAATTTCCGCCCGAGCACCGAAATTACAAAAAAGACTCCATTTTAATAGGCTTTAAGTGTAAATATGTCTTCGGTGAAGTTAAGATCAGCAACGAACACACCAAATATAAGTGGGTCAACAAAAACAATTTCCGTAAATTAGACGACGGCAGTGGCTATTTTAAGGCTCTTGAAAAATACTTTGAAAACAGTTAGCTTTAAATCCATCGCCGGCGTAGTTCAGTGGTAGAACGCTTTCTTGGTAAGAAAGAGGTCAAGAGTCCGATTCTCTTCGCCGGCTCAAGCAAAAAACGATGCATTTACATTTTTGTCATTTTAAGCTAACATTTGACCCAACATGGCTAAAGTAAAAAGAGCGGACAATCTAATAAGGTTAAAGTGTTCGGTCTGTAAGCGGGTGATGTATTCGCGACGCAACAAGAAGAAAGTTGAGCGTAAAATCGAGCTTAAGAAATACTGTCCTCGATGCAGGAAGCACACTTTACATAAAGAAGCCAAAAGGTAATGGCTTCTTTGGGAGCTTAGTTAAGTGGCATAACTTCGGTCTCCAAAACCGATGTCGGGGGTTCGATTCCCTCAGCTCCCGCAAACAAAATTGGTGCCTATTTGGCGCTAATTTTGTTTTTTAGGGAATCGAACCAGAAGATGGGGTCGGGAGGAGGTAATGTCCTCCCGTGTTGGAAATTATTCAAAACCGAGGGTTTTGAAGGAGAGAGTGTATACGAGCGACGTTTGCTTCCCTCGCTCCCGCTGTTAGAAAATCTACACGAGTATTCGAGTGAGTGTAAGATTTTACTAAATCCCGAGCGAGCGTAGCGACGGGGGAATACATAAGTATTTGAAGTTACTTTTTAACCCTAAACCATAATTTGATTATATGGGCTCACAATTTTTCTTGCTTTTCCTAGTCACTATTCTCGTCACTCGCATATTTGTTTTTCTTTTTCCAATTCCCAGCCCCACGATCGGAAAGCTTAGAACTCACCATTATATATTTGGAGTTGCTGGTATTCTTGTTGGTTTGCTTATCCACTCGGTCATAATATACTCAATTGGTTTCGGTTTATTCATCGATGAACTCACGTATCTTATAATTGGCGGCAAAACCCACAGAGATAACTACTCAAAGATTTCTCTATTTGGAACTTTGTTCTTTGTGATTTTAGTCTTCCTATTTAGAGATTTTATTGTGATGCCCTTCGGGAGTTGACACAAAACCTCAGTTTGCTATACTATTCCTAATCCTAAGACAGTGGGCCGCAGGTCCTGAGCTCGCAAGAGCGAAGGATTGCATTAAGTCCCACCGAGGAAAATCCAGTTTCTGGTATTTTCGCGACACTTAGGGAAAGGTCGCTTTTTTATTTAGTTATGAAGACAAAACAACAAAAGCAAACTGAAATTACGAAGGCCAAAAAACTGCTCGAAAAAAGCCGGACTTTAATTTTAACCGACTTCGGCCGAATCAAAGTGAACGACCTAAGAAAATTAAGAGCTACCCTAAGGGAAAACGGCGCTGACTATATGATTATGAAAAAGCGCCTTTTAGGTATCTTACTAAAAGAAAACGGCATTAATCTCGACACGAAAGCGCATAAACTTTCAATCGGCGCAATTTATTCCGATAAGCATATCGAGGAAATCGCTACTCCAGTCGTAAAGTTTTTTGGCAATCTTGGAGAAGAGATAAA
>JAKALK010000042.1:0-1518 GCA_021813155.1 bacterium | reverse complement strand
GGCGGTTTCCATATCGGCGAGAAAGCTTTCATTGAGCCCGGCCATGTCATTATGATCGGCAACCTGCCGCCGCGAGAAGTTCTCTTGTCTCAACTTCTTGGGCTTATTCAAGCCCCCATTAGTTCTTTGCTTTATCTCTTCCAAGAACGGTCGAAAAAAATTGCAAACTAAAACGTAAAAATATGAGCGATAAATTACAAGACTTAATCACAAAAATCGAAGGACTTAGCGCAGTAGAACTCGCTGAACTCGTCAAAGCTCTTGAAGATAAATTTGGCATTTCCGCTGCCGCCCCTATGGCTGCCGGAGCCGGAGCTGCTGCTGGAGCTGGCGCTGTCGAAAAGGATAGCTTTAATGTGCTCTTGAAAACTTCTGGTGAGCAAAAAATAAACGTCATCAAAGTTGTCCGCGAAGCTACCGGCTTAGGTCTTAAGGAAGCCAAAGACATTGTTGATAGCGCCCCGAAAGTCGTCAAAGAAGGCCTAAAGAAACCAGAGGCTGACGATTTAAAAGCTAAATTGGAGGCTGCTGGGGCCACCGTTGAACTACAGTAAGATACTAAAACAAAGACAGTCTCGAGCCCGTCCAGAGAGAAATCAAAGGATTGAAATTGAGGCTGTTTTTGTTTATATTAGCCCTATTAGGTTTTCGCACCCTTAGCTCAGTGGCAGAGCGTCCCGTTCACATCGGGAAGGCCGTAGGTCCGATCCCTACAGGGTGCACGAATATATGAATGAAAAATTAGCCAATAAAAAATGTGTCCCGTGCAAAGGGGGAACACTGCCACTTAGCAAAGAAGAGGCGAAAAAACTTTTAGCGCAAGTTTCGACTAGTTGGCATCTTAACGAAAAGAGTATTGGCGCCGAATTCAAATTCAAAAATTTCAAGGAAGCTATGGATTTCATAAATAAAGTTGCCGCAATCGCCGAATCCGAAGGCCATCACCCCGATATTCATATAAGCTATTCCAGGGTAAAATTAAAATCATGGACCCACGCAATCGGCGGTCTTTCAATAAATGATTTCATTCTCATCTCAAAAATCAATTCATTAATTTAGCTATAAATTATGAGTAAAGAAAACTTTGAAATCCCCCAAGCCGACGATCTTGTTGGAATACCAAGTGGAGAAGAAAATTTAAAGCCAAAAATAGTCGAAAACCTAGAGGAGATATTTAGAAAGTTTAGAGGTGGTAGGATAGAAGATCTCGAAATAAATAAGTCGGAAAGAGATATAGAGCTTATCGACATAGCAAATAAAGCGGTTTCAGAATATTTAACAAAATACGGGCGAGGAAAAAATCTAATAATTCCTATAGAAAATATCCATCTTTTAAAGGAAGGAGGAACTGAAAAGTTTACAGACGGCATATTTATAGGCGGAGCTCATTCTACTCTTTATGGGAGTATAGTTATAGATAGGATGAAATCTGACGTGGACTGTGTCTTAAGATTATTTCATGAACTTTTCCACACTAAATCTTATCAAGCTATCCAACTTACGACGGCAGAAAAACCA
>JAKALK010000041.1 GCA_021813155.1 bacterium | reverse complement strand
ATTTTAATTCCGGAAAAAGAGACTCCTCCTGGTTCGAAAGTAAGTTAATAAATTAGCAAAATTAAATTTAAATAATAAAACAAAATACCGATAAATATGCTTAAAGTTCTCGCTATCTCAGGCAGCCTAAGAAAAGAATCATACAATCGAAAGGCGCTGCAGATTGCCAAAAAATTTGCAGAAGAATTTGGAGCGGAAGTGAGTGAAATCGAACCCAGTGAACTTAACCTTCCGATTTATAATCAGGATATTCAAGATCAGGGCATTCCCGATCAAGTTGCGAAACTAAAATCAGCCATCGAATCATCGGATGTCATTCTAATTGCCTCGCCAGAATATAACTACTCCGTCCCCGGTGGTTTTAAAAATATGATCGACTGGACCTCTCGTGGAGGCAATCCATTTAGCGGCAAAGTTGGTGCCATTTTCGGCGCTTCAAATGGTCCCTACGGCACTCTTCGTTCCCAACCCCACCTGAGGCAAATTATGACCGCGCTGAACGTCTTACTTCTGCCTCAGCCGCAAATAATGATCCGAAATGCTGCGGAAGTTTTTGACGCCAAGGGAAACCTAATCGACTCAAAACTTTTAGAACAACTAAAAACCCTTATCCTAAAAACTCTCGAACTAGCCGCGAAAATTTCAAAAAAAGAAATATAACTTAGTTGCTACAGCTATTGGTGCGACTATTGACAAAACAGAGGCAATAATATACACTATGCGGGAGAGTTTTCGGTACTTAAGTAATTTTGAAATTACGGTAGTAGGCTGTTAATCCGCAAAGTCGCTAAGCGACAAGGAGGAAACGTGCAAAACAAAAAGGGCTTTACTCTGGTCGAATTGATGATCGTTGTGGCCATCATCGGAATCTTGGCCGCGTTGGCGATTCCGCGTTTCATGGCCGCCAGCACCAAATCCAAACAGAGCGAAGCCAAGCAGCTCCTCAAGCAGATCTACATGATGGAGCAGGTGTATCGGCAGGAGAACGACGCCTACTGGGGCAACGGTATCTCCGCTACCAGGAACGACCAGGACGCTTTCTCACGGATTGGCGTCCAAATTCCGGCCTCGGCACGGTACATCTACTCAATCGTGGCTGGAGCCAATACCTTCACTTGCACCGCCAACGTCCCAAGCCCAGGCCTTGACGACGATGCGACACCGGACACCTGGACGATCAACGAAGCAGGTACTCTGGTCTGCACGTCGGATGATTCTGAGAATTAGCCCGGTAATACCGGACACCTCATCGCTCCTGGCAGGAAATTTCTGCTGGGGGTAATTTTTTGAGTTATAATAAGCTTATATTTACACCATGATCCCTAAAATCGGCGCTCACGTTTCAACCCAGGGTGGTTTGTATAAATGCTTCGAAAACGCTAAGCGCATTGGCGCCGAAGCTGTTCAAATTTTCGCTTCTGCCCCCCAACAATGGGCAGTAAGGCCACTAAGCGAAACCGACATCGAAAAGTTTGAAAAAGCCCAAAAGGAATCAAATGTCGGGCCAGTTTTTATCCATGCCTCTTATTTAGTCAACTTAGCGAGTCCTGACGAAATTTTGCGTATGAAGTCGGTTAAAAGTTTAACCGACAGTTTAAAAATCTCCGAAGCTATTGGCGCCCAGGGTTTAATTTTTCATATTGGCTCAGGCAAAGAAGCGCCAAAAGAGCAGGGGATAGAAAACGTTACAAATGGCGTCAAAGAAGTTTTTAAAAACGTTCCCGGGAAATCCCAAATCATTTTAGAAAATTCCGCTGGCGGAGGTCATAAAATTGGCGCTACTTCGGAAGATATAGGTAAGCTCCTTAAGAAAATAAACTCTCCTCGCGCTAAAATTTGTTTCGACACCGCCCACGCCTTCGAAGCCGGCATCATCGAAAATTACACTCCCGAAAATATCAAAAAACTTTTAAACGAATGGGACACGGAAGTAGGTCTCGAAAACATCGTCTCCCTTCATATAAACGACTCCAATACCGCCTTTGGTTCCCACCACGACAAACATGAAAACCTTGGAAAAGGTTTTATTGGCTTAGATAGTTTCAAAAATCTTGCCAAAGAAAAACGTCTTTACGACAAGGCCTGGCTCCTTGAAGTTCCCGGCCTTGATCGCTTAGGTCCTGATGAATGGAATATCGACGTTTTGAAATCTTGTTTTAGCTAGAATAAAAAAGTAAAATTTTCTTAGCGCTCACCATGCCCCGTCAGGGGCGAATCATTTGGAAATCGCCGCGACTGCCACTCATGCTCACCACTAGTCACGGCGATTTTTGTTAAAGATTTTGCTATAGTATTAAAAGCGCGATAGTTGTGCTGCTCGTCTCTTCCACCTGCCACGGCGTTGGCCAATAAACGCCGTGGCTTATTTATTATGTGGTATAATAAAGATGTAAGATTAAACAAATAAAGATGCTAAAAACATGACCGAACACAAACTCCCAGCGTTGCCTTATCCATATGACGCCCTAGAGCCTTACATCGATGCCCAAACAATGGAGATTCATCACTCTAAACATCATCAGGCCTACGTCAACAATTTAAACAGCGTTATCGAGAAATATCCTCAATTTGGAGATGAGCCCGCCGGTAACCTTTTGAAACACCTAAAAACGATTCCAGAAGAAATTCGTGAAGCAGTCCGCAATAATGCGGGAGGCCATTTCAATCACCGTTTTTTCTGGCAAATAATGAAACCCCAGGGTGGAGGTACGCCTGTTGGGCACCTTAAGGAGGCTATCGATAAAACTTTTGGTAATTTTTCAGAATTTCAGAGTCTTTTTACGAAAACCGCCATCGGCCGCTTCGGCAGCGGTTGGGCCTGGTTAAGCTTAACTCAGTTAATCGGGTTGGAAGTTCATTCCACTCCTAACCAAGACTGTCCTCTTTCTGATAATAAGACACCGATTCTATGTCTCGACGTATGGGAGCACGCCTATTATCTTAAATACCAAAATCGACGGCCCGAATACGTTCAAAATTGGTGGCAGGTTGTAAATTGGGAAAAAGCTGAAGAGAACTATGCTCTAGCTTTGGCCGCTATTAAGCCCGGTCAATAACTCCTTCTAGCCCCCTTGTCTTCGAGCGATGAAGCAAAAGATCCATTTCGACATACGACTTTCTGGTCTAGTGCAAGGCGTTGGTTTTCGCTATTTTATTAAAAACGAAGCTCGCAAACTCAATATTTATGGATTCGTCCAAAATGATTCTAACAGAGATGTTTATATCGAAGCCGAAGGGGAAAGTAGTAATCTCGAAACATTTCTTGAGTGTTGTAAACAAGGACCTCCTCCCTCCAGTGTTACAAAGATGGATACTACTCAAAGCCAGCTGAAAAATTTTTCTAAATTTGAGATAAAATAACGAGCGCACGCCAGGGGGATGACGTGCGCCAATTTGGAGGGAGCGAACACAGTCTTCGCCCGCTTCAACCAACTGATTAAAGCATAGCCGAGATTTTCCTAATTGAGAACTAGGACTTGTGTATAAGCAATTCCAAATTTTTTGGCATTCTCTTGGCTGGACATCCAAATATCAAGATGATTAGTTTTTCGTTGATGCATGCGATCCTCAACAACGAAAACCCTATCCCCGAATATCTTGGGAATCTGAATTCTCGTCCCAAAAGGAAGCAAGTTAGTTGCAACAATCCCATCCCTTACGCTTTTTCCGGAAGCCGTAATAAAAGGGGTATCATCTGTTTCCTCTGGAGTGCTGGAGTAGGCCGTTACCCAAAGATTTACCACCTCCCTTGCCTCTGCAAGGTTAATTTGAGCGGCCAAGGGGTCTTGAGCTAGTACGGGACTGGTACTGTTTACTCCGACAGCCGGATAAAGGCTTGAGCTCAAACCTAAGCCAAGTAATATATATTTAGTTATTAACATAATTGGTAACAAAAAACCCCCTTCACGGGGATCTATTGTTAGTCTCATTATAGCCGACCAGTCGAAAATGTCAAGATAAGTAACCAGAATGCCCAAAAACATAGCAAAATCGCCATTTTCTGGGTTTAAGCTGGTATAATAGCTCCTAAAATCTTATAATTCTACAATTGGTTTTCAAAAGGTCGTTTTACTGAGAAAAATTAGTGAAAATCGTATGATGGACGGATTTTATTTTAATCATATGTACGGCGGGGGGGTTTTTGATTTTTTAGCCTCCATTCTCTTCTGGGTAGTTGGGGTTTTTCTCCTAGTTTGGCTTATCCGCGAATTCTCAAAACCTAAAGTTGGCGGAGATCACCATGAAACCCACCATGCAAAAAATCCTCTAGAGATTCTAAAAGAACGGTACGCTAAAGGAGAAATAACCAAAAAGGAATTTGAAAGTAAAAAAATCGATCTCCTTAGTTAGTTTTTAACGATACTTTGTTCAAAGTTGTACACAAAGATGGCGATGCGCGTCTTGGGATTTTTGAAACCCCCACTGGCCGTATCGAAACTCCAAGTTATGTAGTCGTTGCAACCAACGGCTACATTCGCGCCATAGAGCTCGATGACATTCCAAAAACTCAAACTCAGATTGTCATTGCCAATACCTACCATCTATGGCGGTCTCTGGGCGATGTTGGGCTGAATGATTTTCCTGGCCTCCATGACTTTATGGAATTTGGTGGTTTAATAATGACTGATTCCGGGGGTTTCCAGGTTTTTAGTATGGGTGTTGCCAGAGAGACTGGTGTCGGGAAAGTTTTCTCGGAAAACCCAATCAGCCCCAAAGACTCAAGTCAAGTAAAAATAACTGACTCCGGAGTTTATTTCTATGAAGATGGCGAAGAGCATTATCTTGACGCCGAGATCTCAATAAAAATTCAAGAGCAACTGGGCGCCGATATTATTTTTGCCTTTGACGAACCATCTTCACCCCTTCATGACCGAGCCTACACCGAAACCGCGATGAAACGAACCCATGCCTGGGCTCTGCGAAGTCTTGAGGCTAAAACTTCAAATCAGAAAATTTATGGCATTATCCAAGGTGGCCACTTCCGGGACTTAAGAAAACAAAGCGCAGAGTATATTGGCAGTCTTCCTTTCGATGGGTTTGCTATTGGGGGCTCGTTCGGAAATTCCTTCGGTGGTGAAAAGGACAACACTCTAGACGAAATTTCTTGGGCTAATCCCTACCTACCAGAAAACAAACCCCGTCACCTCTTAGGCATTGGTCGAATTGAAGATATTTTTGAAGCAATCGAATTGGGGATAGATACGATGGATTGTGTCATTCCAACAAGAGAAGCCCGTCATGGTGGCATTTGGTCTCGTTATGGTCGGATCGATATTTTAAAAGGCATTTATCAAAAAGATGACAGTTTTCTCACAGAGAATTGCGAATGCTACATTTGCAACGAAAAAGGAATTACCAAGTCCGCCCTTCACTCACTTTTCAAAGAAAAAAAACTAGAAGCCGGCCGTCTTGCTACGATCCATAACATTTATTTTTTTAACGATCTTTTGCGTCAGATTCGCGAAGCTATAAAGCAAAATCGCTTTAAAATTTTTAAAAAATGGTATTTAAATTAAGTAGGTGTTTTTTTATGGCGACGATATAATTAACTTATGGCTAGATTAATCTTTGATATTGAGACTGTGGGCGTTGATTTTGATTCCTTAGATACTATTACTCAAAACTCTTTAACTTGGTGGATTAAGGAGGAATCAAAAGATGAATCCGAGTATCAAAAAACTCTAGAGGGGTTGAAAGAACGACTTGGTTTCTCGCCCTTAACTGGGGAAATTGTAGCCATCGGCGTTCTAGACTACGAGAAGAATCAAGGCGTTGTTTATTTTCAAGCCCCGGAAATGAACCTTCTTGATTTTGAAGAAAGTAATTTCAAATTTAAACCAATGCGCGAGAAAGAAATGCTTGAGCTTTTCTGGAACGGCGCGCAGAAATACGGCGAATTTATCAGTTTTAACGGTCGTGCTTTTGATGCTCCTTTTTTAGCGATTCGATCCGCCATTCACGGCGTGAGACCAACAGTTGATCTCGAGCAAGGTCGCTATCTCTATCAGCAACGAAGCGTTAAGCACATTGACCTTCTCGATCAGCTTACTTTCTATGGTGCTCTTGCTAAAAAAGGGAATCTTCATCTTTGGACTCGAGCCTTTGGAATTAAGAGCCCCAAGCAGGATGGCATTTCTGGCGATGACGTTGGCCAGCTTTTTAAAGAGAAAAAGTTTTCAGAAATTGCACACTACAACACCGGTGATCTTATTGCCACTAAAGAGCTTTATGATTATTGGCAAAAATATCTTCGATTTGACTAAAAAGGACTACGGATTCACCCGTAACCCTTCCGTATAAACCCCTCGATTTTAAAGGACGTTGCTTTTTTAGGGGTTTTCTGTTTAAATAATTCTTAGTAAGTCAGCGATCTCAGCGTAGGATTAGGGAGGTGATGCTAATTGCTTGTCTAAGAGGCTTCTCCGCTTCCACCAACCAACTCTTTCACACGCATCTTGGAGGGTATGTGCCAGTTATCCTAAGAGTTAGCGTGCTCCCGAAAGGCGAAGACCAAGCCAGCGTGGGGCGCGACATCGATCAGTCAATCAAAGGCGCGCGTCCCATTCAGATCGGGACGGGAACTGACAAGAAGAAAGGCAAAGTCATTGCGGCTGCCAGAGACCGGCAATTTCCACCCGATCGGCATATTGCCACAATCGCAATTCGGCGCGGCGAAATGTTCGTCTTCCCAAGTCGCGACGGAAAACCGAGCCGGATTGAGCCGAAGCAGGAATTCGACCTCGGAGATTGTACAGTTTCTTGGCAGACGGTAGATCTGAAATAGCGCTACCGCCCAAGACTCAATCGGGCCCAGGCCATCAAGCCCGGGCTCGAATTTTATCAATTACTTTTTCTTCTTTGTCCACACTGTCCTCAAGGTTCACTTGCGCTTTTAAAAAGGAGAATTAAAATTAATCCACAATGCCCAACAAATTAAAAATAAAAGAATTAGAAATAATTAAAGATGAAATTGGTCCTGTTTTCATCCTAGAAACTTACGACCCTAAACTTAATTTTACTGGTTACCTGGTAATTGATAATCTAAATCTCGGGGTTGGTAAAGGCGGCATCCGAATGACGCCCAATGTTAGCTCTTTAGAAATTTTTCGATTGGCTCGAGCTATGACATTTAAAAACGCCTTAGCCGAACTTCCTTTCGGTGGTTCTAAGGCCGGAATAGCAGTTGATCCAACTTTAATTTCACTTGAAAAAAAGCGTGCCATTATAGAAAGTTTTAGTCGCGCCCTGCGGCCGTTTGTTCCTAAGCACTACATCGCCGGTCCTGATATTAATACAAGTGAACGCGAGATGCAGTGGTTTGCAGAAGCCAATGGTTCATGGCGATCTGCCACAGGCAAGCCGGCAAATTACTGCATGGATATTTTCGGGAAAGGCGAGAAAAAATGTGGCATCCCGCATGAGTTCGGTTCAACCGGATTCGGCGTCGTTCAGGCTTTAAAAGTAGCCGCCGAGTTTGCGGACGTTGATATTAAAAATGCGACCGCCGCCATCGCCGGCTTTGGTAACGTTGGTACGTTCGCGATGAAGCATTTAGACGAAATTGGCGTTAAAACCGTAGCTGTTTCTGACCGGCAGGGGACCATCTATAATCCCAAAGGCATAGACTACAAAAAATTAATGAGCATCAAGGATTCCGGCAAGTCCATCCTCGAATACAAAGATGCCAAGCAAATCGGCCGAGAAGCCATCTACGAACTAAAAGTTGATGTTCTAATCCCCGCCGCCACTCCCGATGTGGTGAACGAAACCAATTATAAAAAAGTTAAAGCAAAAATTATCGTTGAGGGTGCCAACATTCCGATGCAGGAAAAATATGAAGAGTATTTCCATAAAAACGGAACGCTCATTGTTCCCGATATTATCGCTAATGCCGGCGGCGTCATTTCCTCCTATGCTGAATATCGCGGCTATAATCCTAAGCGAATGTTCGAAACTGTCGAAGCAAAAATCAAGAAAAATGTCCGCACTATTCTCGCTGCCTCAAAAAAAGAAAATCGCTCGCCCCGGAAAGTGGCTATGGATATCGCTAAGAAACGGATTCTCTCTATCAAGAGCCGGGTGCTTTAGTTCGTTTGACAAAAAAGTAAATATAATTTAAAATATTCCCGGAAACTCGAAGGGAGGTGATTCTCATTCCAGAGCAATTTGTACTGTTGGTCAACTTGAA
>JAKALK010000040.1 GCA_021813155.1 bacterium | reverse complement strand
CGATTTCGTCATCGAGTAGCAGCCGCCATATCGCCCTATGCAAACAAAGCTCCACGTCTGAACGCGTGGGGCTTTTCGCTTTCCAGTGTTAATTGGAAAAACCGCGAAGAATAATTTAGACTAAACTCATGACTTCTGAAACTAGTATCTGCCAGAGTTGTCATAACCAATTCACGATCGAACCGGATGATTTTTTGTATTACGAAAAAATAAAAGTCCCTCCTCCAACTTGGTGCCCAAAGTGCCGAATTATTCGCCGGATGTCATGGAGAAACAGCTGGCACTTATACAAGCGACCAGAAGACCTAAACAGTAAAGTGGTTTTTTCAGCTTTTCCTCTGGAGTCTCCTATTAAAATTTACGATCGCGACTATTGGTGGTCAGATGCCTGGGATTCAACTCAACACGGGCGAGACATAGACTGGAACCGTCCCTTCTTAGAGCAATTCAAAGAACTACTAAAAGAGACGCCCCTACCCGCCCATTCATCGCACGACGTAGTTAACAGCGAATACTGTACTAATGTTATTTTCGTAAAGAACTGCTACTTCACCCGCGCCGCCGGCCATTGCGAAGACTGCGCTTATGTTATCTGGGATGAAGGTTCAAAGTTCTGCATGGATAGCCACATGACCGACAAATGCGAACTTGGCTACATGAACGTCAACACCATTCAATGTTATAAAACCACTTTTTCCGTTAACTGCGAAAGCTGTCAGGAAACTATTCTCTCAAAAGACTGCGTTGGATGTTCTAATTGCCTAGGCTGTATTGGTTTAAGAAGTAAAAACTATCACATTTTCAACATCCCCTACTCAAAAGAAGAGTACAAACAAAAACTGGATGAATTTAATTTGGGCTCGCGAGAGTCCTTCGAAAAATTGCGCCGACAAACTTACGAATTTTGGCTGGAATTTCCGGTTAAATTCATGCAAGGTCTCCAAAATTCAAATGTCAGCGGTGATTATGTTTATAACTGTAAAAACACCAAAAATTCTTACCGAGTCCGGGAAGTCGAAGATTCTAAATTTTGTCTTAATATCCTGCTTGGCCCGGTAAAAGATTGCTATGACTATTCCAACTGGGGAGAAGGTTCCGAATTAATCTACGAAGGGCTTGTCTGCGGCAACCAAAATTACAACGTTAAGTTTTCCTGGAATACTCATACCAACAGCAAAAATTTGGAATATTGCGTTTTTTGCAACAGCTCCTCTGATCTTTTTGGATGCGTGAGCGTGCGTAAAAAACAATACTGCATCCTAAACAAACAATACTCGAAAGAAGAATATGAAAAACTGATTCCTAAAATCAAAGAACATATGACCAAAATGCCGTACGTTGACAAAGTTGGCAGAACTTACGGCTACGGCGAATTTTTCCCCAGCGAGATGTCCCCTTTTCCATTCAACGTCTCGGAAGCTCATGAATTTTTTCCGAAAACAAAAGAGGAGGCGTTAGCCGAAGGACTAACGTGGAAAGAAGAGGAAAAAAGAACTTACAACTCTACTAAAACCCCGAAAGACTTGCCCGATCATATAAACGACGCCAAAGATGACATTACAAAAGAAATAATTGCCTGCGAGCACGATGCTTCCTGCTCTCACGAATGTACCTCTGCTTTCAAAATTATTCCCCAAGAACTTCAATTCCTAAAAAAACTCGGCATACCCTTACCCCGCCTTTGTCCCAACTGCCGCCACTACGAACGTCTCACCCAAAGAAATCTTCCTGAATTTCATAATCGAAAATGCCAGTGCGCCGGCGATAAATCGTCAAACGGCGTCTATAAAAATACCGGCCATAATCATTTATCCCATAAAGAAAACGACCCCTGCCCCAACGAATTCCAAACGAGCTATCATCCCAATAGAAAAGAAATAATATACTGCGAACAATGCTACAATGCGGAAGTCGTTTAAATAAAAAGCTCGTGCAGTCCGTCTGTAGCTCAAAGAGCGAAGGAGGAGAAACCAGCTACGCCCCCGCCCGCCCCGAAATTGTGTATTGCGAAGCTTGTTACAATGCTGAGGTTGCTTAAAACAAGCCGAAGTCCTGCCAAAGCTTTAGCGACGGCGGATGGAAATTACCATAATAGTGAAGTCGCTTAGAAAACAAAACGCCCGTCGCTGATGCGACAGGCGTCATACTTTTCCGTGATATACCTCACGGCCGGTATTTGAGTATGAGCGATATATTGATGATCGAGATAATCGCGCTCAAACCCAATGTGACGAACTGGATCATGTCTCGCAGCAAATACCCATTCACCGAAAACGCAACTTGCGTGAATAGGTAAATGCAGAACATTGGCAACGCAAGACCTTTGCTACTGTGAGTCATAACAAGCTTCCGTGTCTGCGGAAGCTGGGCTATAACATTCACAACTCCAGCAAAGGTAATGATCCAATTCCAGTGGATCGCGAGTGCGAAACCCTCTCTAGTCATACACGCTCCTATTAGCAAAATTGTCAAAAATCAATTGTTAACTTAATCAAATTATAACATATAATATCCTATTTTGTCAACAGGAAGAAAACCTAGCAAAAATAAGGTAAAATGTATTAAAACACGTATGAAAATCAAATCCATCAAAGCCAATACCGAACTCGACTCGCGTGGCGAATGGACCATATCGATTCGTTTAAAACTCCAAAACGGCGTTGAGGCTATAACTTCAGTCCCCCAAGGCAAGAGCACTGGTTCCTATGAAGCGGCTTACGTTAAACCCCAAATCGCCATCAAAAACATAGCTAAGATCATCGATCCGGCGCTTAAAGGCATCCACGCCGGCAATCAAAACCTCATCGATCACGCCATTCTAAAACTCGACGGCACCCAAAACAAATCCAAACTCGGAGCTAACGCCACTCTAGGCGTTTCGGTCGCCGCCGCCAAAGCCGCTGCCATCTCGCGCGATCTCCCCCTCTGGAAACACATCGCTCATCTTTTAGGCAATAAACAAAAAAAAACCGAATTCCCAAAACTTTTTATTAACGTCATAAACGGCGGACTTCACACCAAAAACAACCTCGACTTTCAGGAATATCTCATCATCCCCAAATCAAAAAATATCGCCGAATCGGTTAAAACCGGATTGGCTCTCTATAAAAACCTAGGCGAATACCTTTCAAAAAATTTCGGCAAAGGCGCCACGGGATTAGGCGACGAAGGCGGTTTCGCTCCCAATCTCAAAGACAATTTAGAACCCTTTAGAATTCTCTCCCGTGTCGCCAAATCAAGCCATCTCCAAAATAAAATTCAATTTGGCCTCGATGCCGCCGCTTCCAACATCAAAAAAACCCCCGCCCAGCTCACCAAACTTTACGACGAGCTAAAATCCAAATTCAAACTCCATTATCTCGAAGATCCCTTCGCCGAAAACGATTTCAAGAATTTCACCAAATTAAATAAATCAATCGGCCAAACCACCCTCATCTGCGGAGACGACCTAACCACTACAAACGTCAAAAGAATGGAAAAAGCTCACGCCGCTAAATCCATAAACTGCATCATCATTAAACCCAACCAAATCGGAACCCTCACCGAAACTCTCGCCGCCATTGAGCAAGCCCGCGCCTGGAACTGGAAAGTGGTGGTTTCGCATCGGAGCGGAGAAACCGAAGACGATTTTATCGCCGACTTAGCTTACGGCTCCTCGGCCTATGGCCTAAAACTCGGCGCTCCCGCCCGAGGCGAACGCATCGCTAAATACAACCGCCTCCTCACAATCTCCCAAGAAAATTAATAATTAACATTTTTTTCACTACACTAAATTCACGATCGTGAATTTAGTGTAGTGAGATTAAAAACTAGTCATCTCCAAAATCAATAGTTCCTAACTTCTCCGCGGTAAATATATGGACGCACTGACTAATTTTAAGCAGTCGTAAATCTTCTAGAAAATCCTCGGGGATCTTAACTTTACCAACCCAAACACTTTTTTGAAGCATCGTAAAACCTAACTCAACCAAAATCGCCCTAAACCAATCTCTCTTGCTTCTATCTTTCTCTGGTATATCAAAAGTAATAATTTTAGTTGTAGAATCTTTTTCCTTTTTGTAATTATTTCTCCCTAATCCATTAATCTTAGACTTTAGTATCTTATCCTTTCCAAGCAAAGTTAATCTTAATTTCTCTTTCCCCGTTATTAATCCTTCCCTTTTAAGCTTAGAAATCAAATTATAAAATCGTTGTCTTTCTTTGGCTGCATTGATCCTGTCAATTCTGACCGATTCTATACGTCGATAATTCCTATCTATCTTGGCATAAGAAGCCCCATAACCCGATTCCAAAATAGCCGTTACAACATCCGTTGCCGTCATTAGTCCTTCACCTAAAATCTCCAAAACTTTTACCGTTAAACTTTTTTTCATACCAATACCTTACTACACTAATTATACGATCGTGAGTTTAGTGTAGTAAAGCTGGGGATAATAATAGGGCTACTAATAGTTATAATTGTCATACCTCAAAATGTTTTTAGTTTTCACCGGTAATGGAAAAGGTAAAACCACGGCCGCTTTAGGCCAAGGGTTAAGATCAATCGGTGAAGGCCGGCGGGTTTTAATGGTCCAATTTATTAAAGGCCCATGGAAATCAGGCGAAGATATTTCCTATAAAAAACTTTCGCCATATCTAAAAATTGTAAAAATGGGACTTGGTTTTGTGGGAATTTTAGGCGATAAACTTCCCCTCTCAGCCCATCAAAAAGCCGCTAAGAACGCCTTAAAATACGCAAAAAAGGAGGTTTCAACCGGCAAGTGGCAAATGCTTATCATGGACGAGATCAATAACGCCCTAAAACTCAAGCTTATCACCTTGAAAGATGCCCTATATCTATTAAAATATGTTAGGCCTCGCGTAGAACACATTATCTTCACCGGCCGCGATGCTCCGAAAAAACTCATAACGCTAGCCGACCTTGTGACCGAAATGAAAGAAATTAAGCATCCCTATATGAAAGGCATTAAAGCCAAAAAAGGATTGGAGTACTAAAAAACTATGAAATTTCTAAAAAGTTGGGAGGGTAAAAGCGGATTAAAATACCTCACCGTTCTTGTAGGCGGAATTCTTTTGCGCTTTATCCCCTTCCGCGCCCCAAACCTCGAACCGGTTATGGCGTCCACTCTGCCATTCGCCAAAAAATATGGTCGGATTAACGCCTTCTTTTTTGCTTTTTTATCAATGGTTCTCTTTGATATTTTAGACGGCAAAGTTGGACCCTGGACTTGGATTACAGCAATCGTTTACGGCGGCATTGGTATCGGCGCATACTACTTCTTAAAAAACAAATCAGCTCAGCCACTAAACTTTTTAACCTGTTCAATTATCGGCACTATTGTTTACGACGCCCTAACCGGCCTCACTATCGGTCCCATTTTCTTTAACCAAACCTTCGCTGTCGCACTAGCCGGCCAAATTCCCTTTACCTTAATTCACCTAGTTGGCAACTCGGTTATGGCGCTAGCCGTAAGTCCTCTTATCTATCGCTGGCTTGTTTTAAATCCCAAACTCAAAACCCAAAACGCTAAAAACTATTTAGCCGTAGATCGACTCTAAAATATTAGTAAAATAAAACCTGCGATATGTCTCACGGGCTTTATTTTAATTTATCTACGAGGCCGGAGGTGTTGTATCTACTGGAGACGGGGTTGGGTCGGTTGGCGGAGGAGTTGAATCGGCTGGCGGTGGGGTTGTATCTGCGGGGGGCGGTGCAACGGAAGCAGATGGAGGCGGTGCCAAATCGGCTGGCGGCACAGTTGTATCCGCAGGCAGAGTGGTATCGGACGAAGGCGGGATTGCATCAGATGGCAACGAAGTCGGCTCAGTTGGAGCCGGGACGGGATCAGCCATCGGCGTAGTCGAAGTTGTATCCGAAATAGTAGAAGTGGAATCTGTTGAAGTGTCGGTGGTTACTGTAGTTGTCGCCCCTGGCGTCTCAATTGTGCTTGTCGTAACGTCAGTTGAAGTCGAACCTTCATCACCCGAAATCAACGGCTGAATTATATTTAGCACACTAGCTCCAACGTTGCCTAAGTCTAAACTCCCAGACGATTCATTACTAGACGAAGCACTGTCATCACTAGAATTAGGAAGCTTGAGGCCCTTCGGTGAAGAATCACAGCTCGGCCCACCCGGATCACCATTATCGGCTGAAATAAGCCGCCCTTGAGTCGAGTAGAAATTATCAGATCCAGCCGGACCTAAGTGCTCAATTACCGGCCCCTTAACGAAATCAATCTGGAAATAGCAGCTAGGAACGTTAACGTCTAGCGAATAAGTACTAGTACTCCCATTAAAAGTTCCCGTTTGTAAATCAAAAACGGTTTGCTGATCGGCTGTATTTTCATCAAAAACATCTGATGGTGCCTTGTAACTCACTAGTGAAAGCTGAATACTGTCACACGAAGGATTCACCTGAAATCTTGCCCTAACATGATCCCCATGATTAACGCTGCCTCTTAAATCATTAATACTTCTAGTTGAATCATTAACCATAAAGTCATACCAATAAATTTCTCCTCCTTGCGGACAAACCTTGCAAGTCGAGATGGTATGCATATTTAAAATTTCATCAATTAAGTTGTGGTAGAAAGCAATTTGATCATAGTTTTGAGGATTAGCTAAAAGCTCCGCATTTGCCTGTGCCGCCAATTGGTCCAAAGTAATATTTTCAGGCATCACAAGCCCATCGCCCGAGCCAAAGTAAGCAATACTAAACTTAAGAGCTAAAAGCTGTTTCTTAAGCTTGTTCGCCATCACATTGTTCGGCAAATTGAAAACCGCATTCGCCTGAGCATTATTTGTCACCGTCGTATCACCAACTGCCTGAGGGAAAATCCTCTCCTCGGGATGGTTTTTCCAATAACCGATAGTTCTGACTTGCCGTTCAAAACACGGCCTCCGTTCAATCGTTGCCGTCACATTTACTACGTGTGCCTCAAAAGCAGTAAGTGGCACAACAAGTGTAATTAAAACTAAAATCAAACTAATCTTCGAAGCCAAAAGTAATCTAAAAATATAACCCACGCTCAACTTAAATTCCCCAATCGCATTAAAAACTTTTTCCCAAAAATTTCTAAAAAATAAAACTAACCCGAAATCAGCTTCCTTGCCTAAAACCCCGCCTCCATCTCGAATTGCCCTACTCTTATAGAGGTTTTTTTTAAGAGATGGCTGTTCCTTTTTGGGCATAATTATACAATCAACTAGTTTATTTTTTCCCTCCCGCTTCTCCGGTACCATTGGCATCGTTTTTCTTAATTAAATCATTCGCAAAAACAGTAATCGATCCTAAATATGGAATATGCACTGGTCCGCCTCTCCAAACTAAGGTCTTGCCAATCACATCGCTAAAATCAATTGGCGTATCTTCGGTAAAGTTCGCGTCGCCCTTGGTTGTAATCTTTGCGTCACTCAACTTTACAACGCGGTGAATAGTAAGCGTGTTATTGGTTCTATTCCGGAAAACAATAATATCGCCAAGAGAAATTTCCGACTTGCTCTGAACCCCTCTGATAAAAACCAGATCTCCGGTTTTAAGCACCGGCCACATCGATCCCGATGTAATCGCCGCCATCGGATAATTTGTCTTTAGTTTCCAAACTAGAAACTTCGGTAACCCATAAACAATACCGACAATTATCACCACATAAACCAGAAAATTAGAGAAGGATCGAAAAAAACTTCTCTTTTTTCTCAGTTTGCCTTGAGCAAGATCGGAGGGCGTCTCTGTTCCCGACTTTATCTCCGCCCGAGCTTCCGGCTGGGCATTTTTATCCAGATCATCGTTGGTCATTGGTTATAAGCGACCCCTAAAATCCGAAGGTCGGAATTTTAAACAAATAAACCCGGCCGGTAAAAACCGTCCCCGAAGCGTCAGCAACATCCATATTCGGAACATAAAGCGGAAATTCCACCTCCTTCTCCTCTCCGGGTTTAACCTTGAAGTAGTTGTCGCTAATCGTCACTAAATCGCTGATCTTCCCGGTTTTCCAAATCATCACATAGACCGGCATAAAAATTCCGTTATTGATCTTCACTTTCCGAACCTGACTCATCCCCGGCGACAAATCTCCAAAATCAAGATACTCGGTTGTCGGGTTCACCCCCACTTTTCCTTCGCCCGGAATCACGCGAACCATCGCCCGGTATTTATTTGCGTCCAAAACCACGTAAAACACGAAAAGGAAAATTACAATAAGGATTATTCCAATCACCTTGTCTCGAGTTTTTAGCGGCCGGCCG
>JAKALK010000039.1 GCA_021813155.1 bacterium | reverse complement strand
AATAAGTAAAAGTATTATTACTCTAATGGTAAAAAGAGTTTTTCTATCCATTAGTCTTCCGGAAACTGTTGTAAATGAAATTGAAAGAGTAGTCGACAAACTAAAAAGGATCTTACCGTACGGAATCCGATTTGTGCCACAAGAAAATTGGCATATCACACTGATCTTTCTTGGAGACAGAACCGAAGAAGAAATTCAAAAACTAATTCGTTCAAGCGAAAAAATTGGATCAATAACATCCCCTGTGCCGGTAGAAATTGACTCGATCGCCTACGGCCCAAATTCAAGAAACCCAAGAATGATTTGGGCAAATACAACCCCAAAAACTTCCCTTTGCCTCGAAAAACTAAGTAATCTTATTCTTCAAGACCTAAAAAATAACCAAGCAAACATAACCGCCATAGAAAGAGTACTGAACGGCCACATTACTCTGGCGCGCTTAGCGGACTATATCGATAAAACAAAACTCCCTATTATTGATTTTAAATGCCTTATCAGCTTTCAAACGAAAAACTTTACTTTAGTCGAATCCGAATTAGATCCCAAAGGCGCGACTTATTCGACCATCGCCGATTTTAAATTCCAAGAGTAGTCAATCTAAAGTATTTGTTTTAAGACCTCAAGTAAGCTAAAATTTCTTGTAACTATGAGCAACAAAAAAATTATTCTAAAAATAACGATTGTAGCGGTAGTAATTTTAGTTCTAGCCGAAACCTTTGAATTGGGTTTTAGGACCGGTCAAAAAACCCCAGCGCCAAGTGAGCTCACAGATCCCTCAACCAGTTCTACCATCAACCTTAATACCTTTTGGCAAACTTGGGACACCATCAACAAAAAATACCTAAGAGCAGGGGAGATCAACAACCAAAAAAAAGTCTACGGAGCCATCGGGGGACTTGTTCATTCGCTTGGCGATCCCTACTCAGAATTTTTTGAGCCAACCGACAGTCAAAAATTCGAAGAAGATATTCAGGGTAACTTTGGAGGTATTGGAGCCGAAATCGGAATAAAAAATGACCAAATTATTATTGTTTCTCCACTTGAAGGAACCCCGGCTAGCCGCGCTGGATTAAAACCGCAAGATGCCATCTTAAAAATTAATTCAACTTCAACTCTTGGATTAACCGTAGAAGAAGCTGTTAAGTTTATTAGAGGCAAAACGGGCACAAAAGTTTTCTTGACTATCCTAAGAAGCGACTGGGATAAACCCCAGGACATCCCTCTTATTCGAGAAACTATTACTGTCCCAACATTGGATTACAAGATGAAAGACGACGACATTGCCTATATAAGCTTACACAGCTTTAATGCGAATGCCGTCAATCTTTTCTACGAAGCGATGGTGAAAGCCCTAAGTCACGGTAGTCAGGGTATGATTCTGGACCTAAGAAATAATCCGGGTGGATATCTTCAGGTTTCAATTGATTTGGCCGGTTGGTTCCTAAATCGAGGAGATTTAGTTGTAAGTGAGGCCTCGCGCAATAATAAGTCAAAAGAGTTCTACGCGCGCGGCAATTCAGCCTTAAAAGATTTTCCCGTTGTTATTCTTACCAACAATGGTTCTGCGTCAGCTTCAGAAATCTTAGCTGGCACTCTTCGTGATAATCGAAACATAAAAATAGTCGGCGAAAAAACGTTCGGCAAGGGTACGGTTCAAGAACTCGAAACCATGGAGGATGGCTCTTCGCTAAAACTTACCGTAGCCCATTGGATCCTACCGAAAGGCGAAACTATTGATGGCAAAGGCCTACTTCCAGATTTCGAAGTCAAGCTCACCGACGAAGATACTAAGAACAAGAAAGATCCCCAACTTGATAAGGCCATTGAGGTTTTAAAAAAAGAAATCCAAAAAAACCAATTTACACTCTTTAAACTTGAATGAAGGTTATTCTTCTTCGAGACGTCAAAAACCTAGGAAAGAAACTTGAAGTTCGAGAAGTGCCAGCCGGCTACGCCAGGAACTTTCTAATACCAAGAGTACTTGCCGAACCCGCAACTCAAGCCGCGCTCGATAAATTAGCAAAATTAAAAGAACATCTTGATAAAGAAGAAAATGAAACGATCAAACATCTTGAATCTCTCGCCAAAAAAATAAACGGGACAACTCTAATTTTCGACGTAAAAATCGACCCGAGTGGACACCTTTTTGGTTCCGTTTCAAAAGAAATGATTCAAAAAGCAATTCGAGACAGGGGATTAGTCACTAAAGAAAGAGTAGAAATTAAAGTTGACCACCCTCTAAAAAACATTGGCGATCACCAATTAGAAATTGACCTTAAAAAAGGAATCAAGGCAAATCTTAAAATTACGTTACGCTCACAACCGTAGCGTAACGAATCTGACCATCAAATTTTCTCTTTGCTTTGTGAGTAAACCTAACCACGCCGTCCTTCAAAGCATAAAGCGTGTCGTCACCACCAATTTTCACGTTCTTGCCAACTAAATAACGAGTACCTCGTTGACGAATCATAATCTGACCAACTAGAACTTTCTGTCCATCGTGGATCTTTACTCCTAACCGCTTTGAACGAGAATCTCTCCCTAATTTTGTCGAACCGCCTGATTGAGTATGTGCCATTATCCTTTAAATTTAATAAAATGAGTATATTATTAAAACCACACTATGTCAAGAATATCAGAAATTTGGAATTTACGCCGGCGAGAAATAATCTTAGGAATTATTATTTTCCTCGTTGCTTCGCTAAGTTTTGGGCTAGGTTATCTCTCAAACAAAGAGCTCACTCATAACCCGATCGTCATCGAAAAATGCAGCGAAAAATCTAATCCCGAGGCGGCTCTTCCTCTCCCCGATAAGCCCAATCCATAGCACCGATCTCTCCACAAGAATGCCGCTCGTTCATATTGAGCCTGTCGGCATAAAAAAACTCATCGCAACTCCTACAATAATGACGATATTTTTTCATAAAAAAATAAAAGAACCAGCCATCTAGTTCTTCAATAAAAAAACACCTAAAACCAAACCCCAATCAAAGAACACATACCCCTACTACTTCTGCGCATTAAATTAATTATACACAACTTTAAAAAACGAATGTTGATAAGTCAATCTTAGAATTAAGTTGTTTTACAAATATCCAATTTTCTCCAACCAGTATTCATTTTCCCACTCCCATAATCGCTTCGCTGCCAAAAAAGCTTCAAAATCTTCTCGCCAGAATGGGAATTCTTGAAAATCAATATCTCCGCGAATTTGAGACCACTCATGCGAACACCCCCGCATTTGGCTGTAATTATTATTCCTCCCAACGCGAATTTTCTCTCGACCCCCTTTAACCCTTCTTCGTGCGCCGCAAAAAGCGCAAATCTGATTTTGATCAATTTTTAAAATCCATCTCGTTTGAGGAGTTTGGGACGTGTTCCGGAGCGCATCCATATAAGCAGCAGTTTGGAGATTATAATCACGATAAATGGCCTGAGAAGTTTTAATGTCTAAAACGCCCAATTTACCATCAACAAGAGCAATCGCATCAACGGTACCAGCATACCGGTAATCGAAACTAACTACTCTTTTTTCAACTAGCTCGGGGATAACTTGGATATTCTTTTTTGACCAAAAATCTAAAAAAGCCTCAACTGCCGGCTGAATTGAAGAATCAACTTCTGGTTTTTGACCCAAAAGAAAAGCCTCCACGGTTTCGTGAACCAACGTTCCTTCTTCTGCCGACTTTTGAGTCGCTGACTGCGCTGCCTTAAAATTCGCTGCCTCGCCGTAATAGCGATAAAGCGCTGGCTTCGCCTTAATAGTCACAATCTTAGTAACTCTAGGATACCAAACGCCATCAATCGTATACCCACTGGCCTCTTTAAACGAGTCCTCATTCTTGTAAAAATCCATGCGTGGCTATGATAACAAACGAGGCGTTAAATTAACAATGTTTCCCGCCCCCATCATTACAATAATAGGGGAGTTGGTAAAGCCCAAGTGTTGAACTGTGTGCTTGAGAAAAGACTTGAGTTGTTTCGGATTCTTTAAGTAAAAAACATGTTTACGGGGATACTTTTTAAAAATTACACGCGCCAATCTTTCTGAAGTAAAACTCTGACTCGATCGATCTCGACCCGCCACCTCATAAATCGGGAGGAAAACTATCACATGCGCGTCCAAGAAAGCCCCCACAAATTCTTTAAATAAAGCTTTAAGTCTTTCTATTTGATGTGGCTGGTAAACACAAACAACTGGAGAATTGGGAAACATTTCCCTAAAAGCCCGCAGAGTTGCCATAATTTCAGTCGGGTGATGAGCGTAATCGTCGAAAATCTTGCATCTAATCCCAGAGATCTGACAATTTCCCTTAAATTCCATTCGCCTCCAAGCTCCGCGGTAATTCAATACCTCTCGCATTGCAATCCTACTTTTAATTCCTAAAACCTTAGCCACTCCAAGCGCCGCAAGAGCGTTTGAAAGATTATGTTCGCCGGCAATTTTCAATTTTTTAGCAATACTTCGTGCATTAAGACCGTCTCGCGAATACCACAAAACTCTCAACGAATTTTTTTTAGCTAATTGATTAATAGGGGATCGGAGTGAATAGAGAGTCTTATCGTCCCGATTTAAGACCAAACAACCTCCCCGTTGGGTGTTCTTCAAAAAACTTATAAAGGTATTCTTTACCCTGCTGAAAGTCCTATAGTAATCTAGGTGTTCCTTATCAATATTTGTGATAACAGAAACGAAGGGATGATAGTTTAAAAATGAGGCCCTCCACTCATCGGCTTCTAAAACTAGCCACTTCGATCTGCCGAATCGAAAATTTCTATTCCGAAATTCTTTAAGATTAGTACCAACTACCACATTTGGATCCAATCCAGCTCGAGTAAGAATTAAACCAACCATCGCAGTCGTCGTACTTTTCCCATGACTACCAGCTATCGCAACAGTTTTATACAGTTTCGTGAGACAACCTATAACCTCTGGATAGGATAAGGGTTTTAGGTTCCGGCGAACAGCTTCTCTAAATTCAGGATTGTCCTTGTGAACCGCAACGCTATAAACCACCATATCTAGTTTACGAGGCAAATTAGCCGCCTTGTGCCCAATTTTTAATCGCACGCCACTTTTACGCAAAGACTCAGTCACAAGACTCTCGGTTAAATCTGATCCCGACACAACCCAATTTTGAGCCGAAAACCACCGAGCCAAGGCACTAATACCAATACCGCCGATACCAATAAAATGAACAGATAATTTAGGTGGGGAAGTGTGCTTTTTTGCCATATTTTCTAGATACAATCTGTCGCACAATATACCTTTTGCGTCATAATTATTTAGTAAAAAGCGGATAGATTAAAGCGGCCATATTCGTTTAGCAAAATCAATTATCAAATTAAAAATATTGATCAAAAGGGCTCCGATTTCCTTCAAAATCTCCGATATGTTCATACGAAAAATCTTATAAACCCAACCATCTATTGAGTGAAACAAATTCACGAATTGATCGCGAAGCCATTCAAAATCTAATACTTTAGTTATCAAGTTCTGGAAAAAATTAAAGGCAGAATTAAAAAAATTAATCACCGGGCCAATGATTCCTTGAAAAGTCCTCTCTGGAGACTGAGTCCCAGGAATTAAACCGTTCTCAGCTGCCATTGCTACACCCAACAAAACAAGGAAAAGCACTAAGCTCGTCAGTAATTTTGCTCTTTTAGTTGTCATTTATGTTTATTTAACCATTTTTCGACGCTTAAAGATAATCTTCGGGGTTAACTACAACGCCCACCGGAACCAAACCAGCCGCCGGCGGAACCGATTTCATAAGTAAGCTTGGTCCCCAGTAAACACCAAAGTGTAAGTGTGCTCCCGTGCTATAACCAGTATTTCCAGAATAACCTATAAGTTCTCCTCGTTTGACCGCCTCTCCAACTCTTACTGACTGCTTAGACAAATGCGCGTATAGCGTTGCCAAGTTATTCTCGTGTTCAATTAAAATATATTTACCGTACTGATACTTGCGCCAACGATTAATATCATTATTATCAACGGCAATTACTTTACCATCATCAGCTGCAAAAACCGGAGTTCCTACCGGAGCAGCGATATCCAATCCATTATGCGGCTTTCCTCTGTATAGTTTTGAGACCTCGCCTAAGTGCTGAGTAATGATTCCCACTCCCCCGTCTTTTTTCAGCTTAAGCGGCCACTCAAAAACTCCGGATCGCTTCGAAGGCAAAAGACCAACATCAAACTTAACTCGCAATTCGTCTTCGAATTTACTTATCTGAACAGCGATCTCGTCTTGCTTCTTCCTAAGTTCATCTAGCTCCTTCTCGTAAAGCCCTTCCTTATTCTTACTTTGAGCCAAAAGAGTTTCCTTTTCGCCTTCTTGATCTTGGATAATCACTTTTTGGTTTTCCAAGTTTTTTTGCCTCGATACTATCTCGGTCTTCTTGTCGTTTACGGCATTTACCTTGTCAATTTTCTGTTTCCGCAAAGTCTCAAGCCGATCTACTTCAATTCCCAATTGGGAACCGGTATCAGCCAAAGCCTTAGCCTCAAAAACGCTATCGGCTAAACTATTTCCTTTAAGAAGAATAGTTAATAAGTTGACCTGGTCATTCATCTGGATTTTTCGCAAAACCTCGACTACTGATTCTTTCTTACCTTCAGTCATAATTTCGATATCTCGAATATCATAACCTAGGGATTCTATCTCTAGCGTCAATTTTTGAATTGAAATTTTGTCAGCCTTTATATTGAGATTTAAGCGGGTAATACTAGTTCTTACTGTCTCAAGTTCTTTCTGCAAACCTACACTCTCATTGCGCGCACCCTCTAACTTCCTCTGAGTTTCGGTCAGTTGTTGATTTAATTTTTCTAATTCCGCGTTCTGCAACTTTATATGATTTTCCAGCTCCTCCCGGGACAAAACAGCCGCCCCTAAAGCATCATTACTTGCCAACGCAGAACGCGCACTCGATAACACCCAACCGTTAACCCCGATTACACAAAGAACAAAAGCAACAATAGTTTTTCTTAGACGAAACATCATTCGCGTTCAAGTTTATCTAAAGCAACTTTGACTCTCCTTAAAACCTCCTCTTTTCCAAGAATTTCAGCAATTTCTGCCGGATCCGGAGAAACCAGTTTCCCAGACAAGGCAACTCGAAACGGCCAAAAAACCTCTCCCCTCTTCGCGCCGTCTACTAATCCGTCTAAAATTACAGTAATCCGGGCAGCGGTAAAATCACCCACACTCAAACCTTGAAAAGCTTCCAAAATCTTCTGAAGATTAATTCGCACATCAGGCAAAGCCTGTCCTTTCCACTTCAGCAACGCCCGATCATATTCCGACACACCGAAAAAAAAGCCGGCCAATTCAAAAAATTCACCCAAAGTTCTCATGCGATCTTTTACCACACTAATTACTTTCTGAATAAAATCCCGCGAAGCTTTAATCTTCCAATTCTCTAGCCATGGCTGAAGTCGCTCAAAAATTTCGCCCTGCGATAACCTCCTAATGTGTTGGCTATTCAACCAAGCCAATTTATCCTCGTTGAAAACAGCTCCCGACTTTTGAACTCGGCTAATATCGAAAAGTTTAATTAAATCTTGTCTACTAAAAATTTCTTCATTACCCTCCGAATGCCAGCCTAAGAGAGCCAAAAAATTAACCATAGCCTCGGGTAAATAACCACGATCGCGGTAATCTAAAAATGAAGCCTCTGCTCTCCGCTTTGATAATTTGCTTCTATCTGGAGCTAAAATTAACGGGACGTGGGCGAAAATTGGGACATCGAAACCCAATGCCCGCTGAATTAAAATCTGTTTTGGCGTATTTGAAATATGATCCTCCCCGCGAATAACATGGGTTATCTCCATCATCCCATCATCAACCACTACCGCAAAATTATAAAGCGGCGTATCCAAGTCTTTTGCAATCACAATATCGCCCAACAATCCCGCGTCAAACTTAACGGTTCCTCTTATTAAATCCTTAAACTCAATTTCGACTTCGGGTACCGCAAATCGGATTACCTCCGGCTCCCGTCCAATTAGCGCCTTTTTAAGATTGCGACAATGCCCGCTGTACTTCGGAGGCAACCCCTCGGCCGTCATCGACTCCTTCTGAGCCTCGAGCTCCTCTTTGGTGCAATAACAATAATAAGCCCTCCCTTCCTCCAAAAGTTTTTCCAAATTCTTCCGGTAATATTTACCGCGCTCGCTTTGCCGATAAATCTCGCCATCCCATTCAATCCCTAACCATTTTAATCCCTCGATAATTTCATCCTCATATTCTTTCTTGGATCGTTCCTTGTCAGTATCCTCAATTCTCAAAAAAAACTTTCCGGCGTTGTGCCGCGCAAAGAGCCAATTAAAAAGCGCCGATCTCACGCTGCCAATATGAAGTTTACCGGTTGGTGAGGGTGCAAAACGCACCCTAATAGGTTTTTTTAACCCAGGATTAGTCACTCCCCTA
>JAKALK010000038.1 GCA_021813155.1 bacterium | reverse complement strand
ATAGATTTGGTGCCAATCCAGTTTCGCACATCAGCCGAAACCAAAGATTGTCCTCCAAAAGTCTCGGTAATCAAGGCGGATTTTATTTTTTTCCTCGCGGCGTAGACGCCGGCAGCAACGCCGCCGAGACCACTGCCGATAATGATGACATCGTACATATTAAGATAGACTAAGAGCTCTTTCAACGCCTTCACGATCGAAACCGACGAAAATTTCTCCCTTAATTTCAATAACCGGGACGCCAATTTCTCCTATAAGATTAAAAATATTTTCTCTTAGACTAGCGTTTTTAGAGAGATCGTACTCAATATAAGGAAAATTTTTTTTATCAAAAAAATCCTTAGCCATGCGACAATACACGCAATGAGGAACTGTATAGATTTTTATTGAAGAGGGGGGATCTGTTAAAAAGCTCATTTTTTTGAAGGAGGGGTGGATCCTTGAGATTGGGTTTTAGATTCGAAAATAGGCCAGAGATTTATAAGAAAGATAGCGGTTCCAAAGATGACATTACTCCACTTCATAGGAGAGGAGCCCGAAAATCCCAAAAGCCATGGTGAGATCAAAATCCAAAGGCCAATGGCAGCCTGAACCTTATTATTTATGGATGACATGGCCTAATTATAATTCAAAGGCGGCGCGGGTCAAAAATTCCGCAGAGGCGGGTGTATAGAAGCGACGAACTAAGGAAAGTTATTGAGCTTTCGGAGTTTCAAGATCGGCCTGAAGGGTTTTAAAATCTATAAAACCGCCAATCTGGTCACCGTTTAGGAAAAGCGCTGGAGTACCCTTAACGCCGGCGAGGCGGCCAGCTTCAATCTCTTTTTTAATTTGTTCGTCGTATTGGTTGGTGTCAATACATTTTTCAAATTCGCTGAGGTTGAGGCTGAGACTCTTGGCGATACTGATAAAAAGATTGCGGTTGAGGTTACCGTTGTTCTCGGCTCCGTCTTTATGCTCGGTTGCGTAGAGGGTATCGTGATAAGCCCAGAATTTACCCTGACTCTTGGCACAGTTAGCGGCCTCAGCTGCGGCGAAAGATTCGGAGCCTAAAAAAGCGAAGTCGCGATAGACCATATTTGCTTTGTTGGTCTTGATGTACTGTTCGCGGAAAGGTTTTTCAACTTCAATAGAAAACTTGCCACACCAAGGACATTGATAATCGCCGTACTCAATGAGGGTAAGAGGAGCTTTTGGATCTCCGAGGATTACGTCTTGGCTAGAGATTTTAAGAGCGTCTCCAATGCTCGCAACCTCCGGAGTGGGGTTGGTGTTTTTATTGGGAGATGGAGTATTACTCTTACTCCCTACAAGATAGATAATAGATCCCGAAATCATAACTCCAGCGACAATTACGCTAGCCGGGAGTAGAAAATCCTTCTTCTTAGTCTCGTTTTCCATGTTTATTTAGGAGGAGTATACCAGTGCTTTTTGCACCTTGTCAAATAAACTGGAAAGATTTATGGTTCTAAGTAAAATTTAAGTATCACATTTCTTCTATATTTATGAAGATAACCTTTCGCAATCTACCCTTCTTAGTTGTTGACGTTGCTTCTTTTTATTTAGCGTTATTTTTGTCGCTCTTAATTAGGTTGGGCCCTAAATACGAGTGGGAAATATTTCGATTGCACTTTTCGCCTTTTTTCCCAATTCTTGTAATTTTTATTTTGACTTTTTATGTGGTGGGGCTTTATGACTTAAGAAACTTTTCGAAATTATTCCGCTTTTTCAAGTTGCTTCTTATAGGAATGATTGTCTTTCTCTTCCTTAGCGCTACCTATTTTTACCTTTCTCCGATACGAGAAATTAGCCCAAAATTAATTTTGTTTATCTTCAGTGTTACTTTAGGGGTAATCGACTACGGACTGAGAGAGTGGCTGAGGCGCTACCTAATGAAATCTCAACCGCTTACGAATGTTCTTTTAATTGGCAAAGGAGAAGATGCAGCCGAGCTCGCTAGTTATGTCCGAGAAAATGCACAAATGGGGTACCGAATCGAGACGTGGATGAAAGAATACGATCAAAAAGAGGTACAGAGAATATCGAGCGAAAACAAAATAGGAATATTCGTGGTCCCGTATACTTTAAGAAACCAGAAGGAATTTGCGGCGCAAGCTTATAGAGAACTTTTACGCGGGGTGGAGGTGATAGGATTTTCTGAATTTTATGAGAATGTATTGGGCAAGGTCTCGATGGACGAACTTCAAGAAAACTGGTTCCTGGAAAAAATCAAACCAAAAAACGGACTCTACTCAACAGTAAAGAGACTAGTAGATATTTTTCTGGCTCTTTTTATTTTGGTCATAACTTTGCTGTTTTGGCCAGTTATAATTCTAGGAATTAAACTAAGCTCAAAGGGACCAATTTTCTTTTTGAAGGAAAGGGTGGGATTGCGCGAAAGAAGATTTCGTCTCTTTAAATTCAGAACGATGCATCCAGGCAAGGAAGAAACAAACAAAATAAATGACAACTTTTCAAGAGAAAGGGGGGATGATGTTAGGGTTTTTAGCTTCGGAAAGTGGATGCGAAAAATCCGCATTGACGAATGGCCACAAGTGATCAATGTTTTAAAAGGAGAGCTTTCTTTTGTGGGCCCGCGCGCCGATTTTACAGACTACTACAATATTTTGAAAGAAAAAATTCCTTATTACCAAATAAGAACCATTATCGTCCCGGGGCTTTCGGGTTGGGCTCAGATCCACGACAAAGTCGGAAGTTCAGTAGATAATGCGCGAGAGAGGCTGGCTTACGATATTTACTATATTAAAAATCGCTCTTTTGTAATGGATTTGGCAATCAGTTTAAAAACCCTAAAAACAATTCTTACTTTTTCTGGGGTTTGAAGCCGGCAAATTTTCCCTTAAGACTCAAAAAGGCATCGAGGCAGGTGTAATCGTAGCGGAAACCATAAGAACATATCTTAGACCCGTCGACGAAAATAGGATAAGTATAGGTATTAATGGTGCCAGGCGGAGTTGGAACCTTGCCCAGTGTAAGGTGCCAAATAAGATTAAAGGCAAGGTTGCTTAAAAATTTAGGCAACTGGAGAACTTTTTTATTTAAGAGTTTAGCGATTTCTCGAAAAGTGAGGTATTCATTGGGAGCTACGTTAAAGATAAGATACTTCTCTTCTAAATCTTGAAACAAACAGAAGTTGACGGCTTTTATAACATCGTCTTCGTGAACAAACTGCCGCATAGAATGTTCGCCAACAACGGGAATAAAAGGGAAAAAGCCACGGAGGAACTTTTGAAGGCCTTTCTTTTTAACCAGATTTTTTCCGAATGGACCAGAAACGGATCCGATTCTTAAAACAAACACTTGGGTTGGGGCGCGATATTGAGCTGCTAGATCCTCCAGGTTTTTCTCAATTAATTTTTTGTCCCGACCGTAGGCAATGGCGTTTTCTTGAGTTTCACTAGACTCTATAAAACCACGCTCTAAAGTATTCTCTTTTCTAGCTCCATAGATAGCCACACTAGAAAACTGAATAAGTTTGGGAATGTTATTTCTGAAGGCAAAACGAAAAGCGTTTTCTGAGCCTTGAAAATTAGAATGCTCCTGAAACTTTAAATCTTTCTTGAAATAAGGTTGGCGAATAAGATAGGCGGCGTGTAAAACAGCATCGATTGGTCCGACAGTTTCCAGTTCTTTTCCGAGATCAATGTCGGCGAGATTGCCTTTAAGGAAATGGATTTTAGAATTTTTTTTGTTAAACAAGAATTGGGGGTCTTTCAAATCAAGAGTGATGATCTTTTCGATGCGATCGTCTTCCAGCCAAGAGTTAACTAATTGGCTCCCTAGGTAACCACTTGCTCCAGTTAAAAGAACTTTCATTGCCTAATAAGTAGAAAGGGTTTTATTGTCGAGATGGTCGACTTTGGCATTAGCATATGAATAAACACCGTGTTTTGTAAGCAGCCACTTCGTAAAAGACCGGAGGTTTTTAAATTGAGTGGCCACTCGACGAAATTTTTTTAAACTTTCGGCTTCTTTCTTAAGTCTAGGGTTCATGATGCCAGGAGCAAAACCATGATCGGACACACTTTGAAACTCAAGTTGATATTTTACTTGGTGCGGCTTGAGGGAGAAGATTTTTGAGAATATAGCCTGAGTGCGCGGCATATGATGATCGGAAGTGATAACCAAAATTCTCTTAAAACCAAGGGGGTCGATTACAAGTACTCGAGTGAAGTAGGCATCACCAATAGTATCCATACTAGTCCGAGTAATTAAAATCTTTTTTTTAGAGAAGCCGCGCCTCGCAAGATAGGCGGCAGAGGCAATGGATTCGTCCACTGGGAAGCCTTTTTTGTTAAGAAGGGGCGGTTTATTGGCAGTACTGCGACCAGGGATAATGGCGAATTTAGTTTTAAAATGGAGAACCTGGTCAAGGCGACGCCTAACCCAAGGGTGAGGAGTACCATTTTTGTCTAACCCGCCGCAGAGAACGACAACGGCATCAAAATGCTTACCCTTCATAAAATTACCATTCATTCATGGCTTTTTCCCAACGCTCAAGATTACCACAGTCATACCAACGACCATCTTCAAACTTGAGCCCGATCAACCGGCCAGCAGCGGCAACTTTTGGGAAAACATCTTTTTCGATCATTAGAAAATCCTGATCAAGATTGGCATAGTTAAAAATTTCAGGTTCAAGAATGTAGAGACCAGAGTTAATGAAATGGGACGGTGGGTTTTGGGGTTTTTCAATAAATTCGAGGATGCGGTGATTATCCAAAACGGGGACACCGTATTCATGGGGGTTGGGCACAGGGACAAGAGCAATGGTAGCCACCGGACTGTTGGCTTCGTGAAAATCTTTTAGTTTCTGAAGGTTGAGATCTTTGAGTTCGTCCCCATTTGAAAGAATAAATTTCTCATCGGCTAGCCAGGGACGCAAATTTTTCAACCAACCAAAAGTTCCGCTTGGTTTCTCTTCGAAGAATATGCTAATCTTCTCATTAGGCAAATCGTGTTCCCAGTTCTTACGCCAAAGAGCAAAATCGTTTTCATGAGAACGACTAACCAAAACACCGATCTCAGAGGCGCCGTAGCGATCAAAAAGTTGAATCAAATGATTAAGAATGGGTCTTTTTTTTACCGGCAAGAGCGGTTTGGGAATTTCATAAGTGATTGGTCTCAAGCGTGTTCCTAGCCCGCCAGCAAGAATAAGAGCTTTCATCTCGTTAGTGGGTAGATTATAAAACAAATGTTTCAGAAAATAAAGAGGGTGCTCCTAAAAAATACGACGCTTCGACAAACAGTAGCCAAGAACACTTTCTGGCTTTCAGTAAGTAATTTTGGCGGCCGGATACTTCGAGCAGTCATCATCGTCTACGCAGCAAGAGTCTTGGGAGCTGAGGGATGGGGTATTTTTTCTTATGCCCTGAGCTTAGTGGCCTTCTTTACTATTTTTACTGACCTAGGAGTGAGCCCGGTTTTAATAAGAGAGATGGCTAAAACCGGTAACGCTGATTTTAAAAAATCGGAATTACTTTCGACGTCATTCTTTATCAAGATTGGGCTTATTGTCTTAGGCTTAATAATGGTGGCGTTTGTAGCACCTCATTTTACAAAGCTGCCGGGGGTAAAGGCTCTGCTGCCGATTTTTGCGCTGCTCTTTGTGTTTGACTCGATCAGAGATTTTGGAATTAGTATCAATAGAGTCTCTGAAAAAATGGAGCGAGAAGCCGGACTTTTTCTTTTTACCAATTTAGCAATTGTGATATCGGGTTTCGTGCTTCTCCACTTTTCCGAGACGGCAAAGTCAATGGCATACGCCTATATTTTGGGGTCGGGCGCGGGGATGGCGGCAACAATCTTACTACTTCGAGAAGAATTTAGACATATTTTTTCGGCTTTTTCTAAAAAACTGATCGCTCCTGTTTTTGCGGCCGCTTGGCCATTCGCTATGGCGAATCTTTTAGGTTTGTTACTTATAAACACCGACTTATTAATGATTGGGTGGCTAACCTCGGCTACTCAAGTGGGCTTTTATTCAGCGGCCGATCGAGTGATTCAAATTTTATATGTAATCCCGACTATCATTGCCCAAAGCGCTTTCCCGCTTTTGTCGCGATTGGCATTCCGCGACCAAGATAAAATGAAATTGGTAACTGAAAAAATTCTAGTAGTTCTATTTTTGATAGTAGTGCCACTTGCTTTAGGGGGGGTAGTGTTGGGCGGGCCGATGATAACGACTCTTTTTGGAACGGCTTATGCTCCGGCTTCGACGGCTTTCAGAATTTTGACCTTTTCTCTTATCTTCAGCTTCCCAGCGATTTTACTTAGCCATATAATTTTTGCGAATAACCGACAGAAGAAATTAATCGTGGGATCGGCGATTGCCGGGATTTCGAATGTTCTTTTGGACGCTCTTTTAATTCCGAAGTGGGGAATTGAAGGCTCGGCGGTGGCTACTTTAACGGCCTCGTTTTTAATTAGTATTTACTATTGGAAGACGACGGGTCTAACCCAAAGTTTTCAGCTTATAAAAAAACTAAAGAAAATTATAGCGGCGGCAGCGGGGATGGCACTTGCGGCTTGGGGGATGACAGGAATCGGTTTGAGTTTCTATGTAACATTCGTACTCGCAACGGGTTTATATTTTCTTTTTCTCTATTTTTCAAGAGAACCGGTTCTATCTGAAATACGAAGTATTTGGAGGATCCCAAACGAAAACGGCCACACGAACTAATTTGCGTTAGAATTGCCGGTGGCTGCTAGAGGTGGCCTTGTGAAATCTAAGGCCAGAATTATAGCTATTATTAGCCAAAGGGGCCGCATAGTGAAAGTATCGAGAAAGAAGGAAGTGATTATAAGGTGGGTGAAGGAAACTAGAACAACCGCAGGCACAAAGTCGGCACCACGGGAGGCATCAATAACTTTTTTGGCGACGAAGCCTAAAAACAACAACCACACAAACAAACCAAGCCACCCGAAAGTGAGTCCAACTTCAAACCAGAGACTATGGGGACCCTGATTGCCATCGATCTCGGCCACGGGTTTTATATTGTAATAACCCGGTCCAAGGCCTAGGGGATTTTCAAGCATCATCTGACTTCCCTTTTGCCAAAGGAAAAAACGATCTTGGCCATTTGAAAAATATCGCGTGTTAAGCTCAAGAGATTTTAAATTGTCAGCAATAAAGACAGCTGGGGTAGTGTCCTTCTTCTCGCGAAGATCTTGAATAATTTGCTGGTGAACTTTGTCATCGAGGAAGGGGGCGAAATTTCTGGCAAAAACGGTAATTCTTGAGTTCTCTGGGAGGACAATAAAGCCTAAATTGACAGAAACTAAAATAGTAGCGATAACGGCAAAAATTAATAATCGATTCTTTTTGTTCCATCCTTTCTTGCGCAAGAAAAAGATGAGTAAGACAACGAGAGCAACGAGAAAGGAGAGCCAGCTGGCTCGAGAACTGCTCCACAGAAGGAGAGGGAAGGAGAAAAAGGCGGTCGCTAAACTAATCCATCGCCCTTTATGGTTCTTGAACAGAAAATAAGATAGAGACGAAAGAATGCTCAATACTATCCAAACAGCTAGGTGATTGGCGTTACCGGCGTCGCCACCTAACCGCCAAGTTTGAATAAAGTGGGGAGTCAGTTTCGGTATAAATGCCAGCCACAAGATTAGCGGAGAAGCGGAGACAACTAAAAAGGCATGCTCAATAAGTTTATTTTTAAACCGAATTAAAACCTGAATAAGAAAAAGGACTCCGAAACAGAAAATAAGCCGAAGCCAACTTAAAATAATTTCGTTTTTTTGGCTTAACCAATTAGGATCCTTGAGAATTTGCAAAGTTCCAAGGTAGCCAAGGAGAAGTAAAACCGCTATAACAAAGAGGGAAACTTTATTGTTGAGCAGAACCTCAAAAGTTTTCTTACGGCTGGCTTTGATGAAAATAAATTGAATGAGAACAATAAGCGCAATAACAAGAATTAAAAGCTCAAACATTTTCGGGACGTAAAAATCCCAAAATTCTCCTTGATATTTTCGCCACACTAAACTAAAGACCGCAAATAAAAAAAGCGTTCCAGTTATTTTAGAAAATATTTTCTCGCTATTTGAAGATTCCACAGAAGATTTGGATTTAAGTTGAATGGTCAAATTATAGCACAGTTAAAGAATTTCGTAGATAACGGTTCTATCTCGAGGCAATAATTTTTTTAAGCGTTGAGAGGAGGGGGTTTAAAAATTTTTTTATAAAATTGGGAAGGTAGGCGTAAAAGCTGTAGGCAAACATAAAACAGAAGCCCTTCAGGGCGCCGGGATATTTTCGCCAGTAGCGAGGAACGATAACGCGAGTAGCTTTAGCGCATTCTTTTTGTTTACTAAAAGACATACTCTTATCCCACATTAGATATCGCGAAAAGTACTCTTGAAAATTGTAGAGTTTACCTTCAAGGCCAAGCTTCAGCCAAAAATCCCAATCGGCAAATTGAGGGAGGGATTCGTCATAAAAA
>JAKALK010000037.1 GCA_021813155.1 bacterium | reverse complement strand
CTCCTCTAAGTCTTTACGTTGAAAAAACTCCCGAACGTTTAGAAGCGCCAAAAAAACCGGCTTATTTTCCGCAAGTACCTTCCCGAATGTGTCAAAAATCATTCCTCGCGGAGCAGAAAGCTCGCGGACCTGACTTAAATTCGCCTCTGCTCTCGCTTTATAAAAATCCTTGTCATATCCTAATAAAAAAATTCTCCCTAAAATAATCGCTCCTAAAATTAAAACAACCAAACTCCAAGAAAATAAAACCCTCCCCTCGATGGGAAGCTCAGCTACCTCCATACCGCGAACCCAGCCGTCACTCAAAAACTCATCAATATCTAAACCTCTGTGTTTTCTAAAAATTTTCATAACTCTCTAAAAACGAAAAAGCCGACGCAATCCGAAGAATAAAATTGATCCAAAAATAACCGCTGGCACGCTAACCAAAGGTACATTGACCGCCCTACTAAAAAAGATGGAGAAATTGCTGAAGGTGTAAAAAAGCATCACTCCCAACAATACCAACATAAAATTAGTCACTCCAAGTTTTCCAGGCAATAAACGCCTAAACGCAATAACCACCATGGGAATTATTAAGAAATAGAGAATCTCTAAAGAAAAAGATCGTTGCCAATTTAAAAGCCAAACTCCGGCTAAAACTAAAAGAATCATCTCCTCAAAACTTAAGAAAAGAGCCAGCACTATTAAGCTCACTAAAATAAAATCAACCTTAAAGTCAAAAACTAAGAGAAACCAAAACTGAAGCATGGCAGCTAAAGAAAAAATCAAAAAACCTAACCCCATTCTCTTTTCTGAGCCCTCGAACATTTTAATTTTTTCGCGCCCAGAGAATTGGAACTTCATTTAGGTTATAACCAACCTCTAAATCAGCCTCCTGAAAAAGATGGTCCGAAGCTAGATGTGGCGCTCTCACTACCCCTAGGGGTAATAGGCTAGGGAAACCAGCATCAAGACTGTAGACCAAATCACCATCTTTAAGAGTCGCTTCTTTATCCATTAACGTCAATTTAGGTTTGTTTCCTCCTCTAAGCAAGGCTTGAATCCTTTTATCTCCAATCCCTACCGGCGAACTCCACCTTTCATCAAAAATTGTCATTACCAAACTGGTTTCCGGGAAAACACTTTCAATCTTACCAATTAGAATACCGCTCACCTCTCCTTCTTTGTTATTTGGAAAAATCACTGCCGCCTTTCCAACTTGTACTCCTTGATTCAATCCTCGGTCTATAAATATCTCATCTTTAAGACTAAACGGATAACGGCTATAAATTAAAGTTGGTATGTAATTATCCCCCACCGCTTTACTGGGAAAATAATTTTTGAGATTCTCTAGTTTCAGTAGTTCTGATTTAAGAGACTGATTCTCTAAAACAAGACTGGAATTTGTATCTACTACCCTATCAACTCCAGAAAAAAACCTGCGCAACTGCCAACCCCAAAAAGGCTTAATTAAAATAAGCGCCAAAACCACTAAAATCAAAAACCATAGAAACCAACGCTCTTTTTGAGGCATAATCTATAATTAAACATTTATATTTAATGGTTTGAATGGGTTTTCAATAAGCTGACGATGGCTATCAAAGTGATCAACAAGTTGACCTAAACCCCTAGCTACGCACGTAAGCGGATCATCAACGACTTCGGTCGCTACTGATGTTTCTCGTTCAACTAAATCCTCTATTCCGCGCAGCAACGCCCCGCCTCCACATAAATAAATACCTTGCTTCAACATATCTCCCACAAGCTCCGGAGGCGCAAGTTCGATCACCTCTCTTATAGTCTCAATAATCGACTTTATAGACTTAGCAAGCGCTGCCCTAACTTGAGTGTCTTTCATAAGCACCTCTCTCGGCAATCCTGTAGCTAAGTCTCTTCCTCGTAAACTCACCTCAATTTTTTCGCCACGCGGCACCGCCGAACCCGCAATAATTTTCGCAAACTCCGCAGTCGGCTCTCCAATAGCCAGCTTAAATTCATCTCTTACAAAATTCATTATGTCATCATTAAATTTATCCCCTGCTACCTTAAGCGTCCGGGAAACCACTGCTCCCCCCATCGAAATCACTGCAATATCAGTTGTTCCTCCACCAATATCAACTACCAAACTAGCTGTGGGCAAGTGAATGGGCAAATTAGCTCCCAGAGCCGCTGCCACCGGGGACTCCACTAAATAAACCTTTGAACACCCAGCATTTAGAGCCGCATCTTCAACTGATTTTTTCTCAACTTCAGTTAAATTATCAGGGATAGCTAAAACTCCCCGCCGATAACTAAAAACCGAACTTCGGCTAATTCGCTTCAAAAACTGCTTCATCACTTCTTGGGCCATTTCAAAATCAGAAATCACTCCGTCTTTAAGGGGCCGCACCACGTTAATATGCGCCGGTGTTCTCCCTGACATTTTTTTCGCTTCGTCGCCAACCGCCAAAATCTGATTGGTCTTGTTATTAACCGCCACTACTGTGGGCTCGTTAATTAAAACCCCTCGCCCCTTAAGATACACAAGCGAGTTAGCCGTTCCAAGATCAATCCCTACATCTTTAAAGAAACTGTCTACAATAGCCATAAATGTTATCGTTTAGTTTTTAAAAGTCTCTTAAAATTTAGAAGTGTCACCAATCTTGTTTCGGCCGAAGATCTGGCCTTAACTTCTAATTTTGTGCCAGTTTTTTTACTCGTTACCACTCGCCAAGGAATACCGATTAAATCCGCCTCCGCAAATTTTTCACCAGCCGAAATTTTCCTGTCATCATAGAGTACTCTAATACCACTCCTCTGTAAATCCCGATAAATCACATCCCCTCGTCCCCCGTCGAGTTCAAGCAAATGAACTAAAAAAGGAGCTTCTAATTCCGGCCAAATTAAACCTCTCTCATCGCTTAAAACCTCGGCAATAGTTCCCATAAGCCTGCTGACACCAATTCCGTAACACCCAGCATATACCAGACGTTGATTCCCCTCCTCATCCTTATAGGCTACCGAAAAAGGTTCGGAAAACCTAGTATTTAATTTAAAAATATTCCCAACTTCAATAGAACTTCCAGCTTTTATCATGCCACCGCATTCTAAACACACCTCTCCGTCTTTCACTTGGGCAATCTCCTTATTCTCTGCAAAACCACACTTCCCACAATATAGAACCAAATCTTCTCCGACCGGCGAAAGTACCTGAAACTCATGAGAATACTTTGAAAAAGTCCCTCCCGATGCCTTAACAACTAAAACTTTAAGCCCTAAACGCTTAAAAACTCCAAGATAAACCTTCTTCATTTTTTCATAAAAACCATCAAGATCAGTCTCATCTCGATGGAAACTATAAAAATCTTTCATCCAAAATTCACGACCCCGCAGCAACCCCGATTTAGCGCGCGCCTCGTCTCGAACCTTATCTTGAATTTGATAAACATAAACCGGCAAGTCCCTATAGGAACTAACCATCTTCTTAATAACTGGGAAAATAATCTCTTCATGGGTAGGACCTAAGGCTGCCTCTTTCCCTTCCCGATTTTTTACCTTATAAAGTGCGTCAAAACTGGTCCATCTGCCAGTTATTTCCCAATTTTCTCGGGGGTGCAATATTGGCATCAAAATCTCCTGCCCTCCCACTCTATCCATTTCTTCTCTAATAATCGACTCAATATTTCTAAGTACCCGCAACCCCAAAGGCAAAAAAGAATAGACCCCGGCCGCCTCCTTATTTACAAAACCGGCCCGAACTAAAAATCTAATCCCCCGAGCTTCTTCATCACTCGGAAAAGACTTAAACGCCCTAGTAAATAAAACTGACTGCTTCATTTATGATAAAAGCATAACATATGAAAACCGCCACTTCCAAATAATTAAAAACAAAAAAAGAAATCAAACGAGCAAGAAAAATCAGCTTTAGAAACTAAAAATTCGCAAGTTCAGTTATAAAAACCTAGATAAAAAGAAAAGTACTAACCCTAAAGCACTAAAAACCGCAGATATAATCCAAAATCTCATAGTCACCTGGGATTCCGGCCACCCTAAAGCCTCAAAGTGATGATGTACCGGCGTAGACAAAAAAATCTTTCGTTTCCAAATCTTCTTACTTGCCAGCTGAATAATAACGGAAAGTGATTCCGCAACGAGGATGATTGCAAAAAACGGCAGAAGTAAAACTGTATTCGTGAGCATAGCAACCACACCTAAAGTAATCCCAAGAGACATTGAACCGGTATCCCCCATAAAAAATCTGGCTGGATAAATATTAAACCACAAGAAAGCCAAAAGAGCTCCTATAACTGCTCCCCCAAAAGCCGCTAAGTGATACCGCCCCAAAACGAAAGCCACCACAGTCAGCGCCGCAAACCCGAAAAGAGAAACTCCTCCTAATAATCCATCCAAACCATCCGTCTCATTAGCCGAAAAAGCGCTCGCGATGATAATGAATACAAAAAGTGGTATATACCACCAACCAATTTCGAAATTTCCAAAAAACGGCACTGTGATCACATCCCAGTCAAGCTTGAAGAAAAACCACCACGCCCCGACTGCCGCCACAACTGCATAAGCAATAAGCTTATATCGAATTTTAAGGCCACCCCCATTTGAACCGCCAATTCTCAAAACCCCCAAGTAATCATCAAGAAGTCCCAAGATAGCTGCAAAAATTAGCGCGGCAAGCGGTAAATAAGTCTGGGCGCGATCAATAAAATTGAGATAACTCCAGAGCCCATCGAAAAGAAAATCCAAAAATCCTATCCCAAGCGCCAAAATTAAAACTGTAAACCAAATAATTATTCCTCCGGCCGTTGGGGTCCCCTCTTTTTTCTTGTGAAACTTGTTGTATACCGGCGCTTCCTCCGCATTCCGAATCTGCTTTCCAAACTGATATTTTTTTATCAACCGACACCAAAAGGGAGTGGTCATAAGCGCCACCAAAAAAGCTACCACCGTAATAACAATGACTCGAATTGTCTGCCCAGCTGTCGAATCGATATTAATTCCCCCAAAAAGCATAGTTAAATCCTATAGTTATTCTTAAACCAGTTGTATAACTTCTCGGTTGCTCCGAATCGATCAGAACTTCCAAGTACTACAACTAAAACCGGCCGACCACCATAAGAAAAAAGCGACAATAGATTTCCGTTCGCTTCTTCAGTATACCCTGTCTTACCCCCCAAAAAATATGACTTGCCCGCAAAATTATTATTACTAGAAAAACTCAAAATCTTACCCGATCCCAATTCTTTGGCAGCTACCTGAGACCGCCGTGTTATCTGAAAAATCTCAGGATAACTTTCAAAAATATTCCTTGCCAAATTTTCCAAATCTTTTGCAGAAGATTGATTAGAAACCGAAATCCCGGTCGGGTCGTCAAAATGGGTATTTTTTAAACCCCATTCCTCAGCCTGGCGATTCATTGCTTCAATAAATTTCGAATGGCCGTACGAATTTGCTAAAACTTCCGCCGCCTCGTTGCTAGAAATACTAAGCATTATTTCCAAAAGATCGAAGGCGCTATATTTTTCGCCTACCTTCAATCTACTTGCTCCATCCAAAAACCCTAAATCTTTTGTCTCCACCGAAACCTCCTGATCTCGGCTCATATTCTTCAAAACCACCACCGCGGTCATCAACTTAGAAAGTGATGCCATTGGCCACCGCCGCTCATCCTCTTTATTGAAATAATTCTCCCCGCTCTTAAGATCCGAAACTAAAACCATCGTCGCGTCAATATCGCCCGGCGACCCCTCCCCCGTACGATGAAAAGCACCCTGAAGAGGAATAGCCTTCGCTTCTGGTTCACGAAGAATCGGCTCTCGAACACTATCAAGCACACTATTTTGAACAATTTCTTTTTTAGGCTCCTCATTCTCAAAAGAAGAAGTCTCCGACCAACCCGGAATAGCTGGTTCCGAAATTAACGTAGATGTTCTAGTATCTATCTCCAAATTCTGCTCGTTAATAGATCCAGAATTTCCAAAGCTTAAAACCACGGCCTTCGTTCCCTCGGGTCGCTTATTGCTTATTCCCCCCTCTGATCTATGGCCAAAAAGAAAAGTAACTGCCAACATCACTCCTAAAAACACAAATTTTTCAATATTACCTTTCATTGAATTTATTGATTTGGCAAGCTTTCGGTTGCCTCCTCAAAACCCTTAAGCAATTCACGGAATTTAGCGTATTCCGGCATTTGTTGAACGCCTTCTATCCCCAAGTGTCTTACTGTTTCAAGGCTAGCTTTGTATAAATAACTGCTCGGACGCTTAGGATCTGGAGAACGCTCCACCAGGCCCCTTAACATAAGATTCCTTAAAGTAAAAAAAGAGTTGACTCCTCTGAAATACTCAAGTCGACTCCGCGAAATCGGTCCTAGATAAGCAATGATCGCCAAAGCCTCCAAAGAGGCCGGAGTTAAATCTTGCGTCAACTCTTCCTTTATAAAACTAGCTAGAATATCGCCAAAATCAGGTTTAGTCACCAACTGAACTCGGCCAGAATCCGAAATTAAAACTAACCCTCTTTCTTTCTCTTTGAGTCTTAAGGAAAAAGCATCTAAAAGACGATCGCCATCTTCTCGCTCGATTTTGAGCACCCTACATATCTTTTCTACTTCAATGGGTTCCCCATGAACAAAAAGTAGAGCCTCGAGGGCAGCCAATTTTTGATTAATATTTTCCATTTTCTAAGTCTTTTCAATTATTATATCAGAAAAATTATCGACCTGTTCAAGTTTTATAAGCTTCTCATGAGCTAGATGTAAAATCGCTAAAAATATAACGACTACTTCTGATCTAGCCTTAGCCTCGGAAATCTTACCAAAACTATTTTTCACTCCCGCCTCTAATCGATTAATTATTTCCCTAATCTTTTCCTCCAAAGATACTACTTTTTCTCTAATAACTCGAGTCTCAACTTTTATACTCCCGAGGCCTTGAAGAAGATTATCGAGCGCCGCCTTCAGAGAATTAACCTCTAGTTTTTCACCAGGGAAAAAAACTTGGGCGGTCATTCCTGAGTTAGCCCAATAAGAGCCTAAACCCCCTTCAAGGAAATAAGAACGAGCAAACTCCCAATTGGATTTCCTCCATAACTCACCGAGAGTTTTTATTAAAGGCTTTAATTCTTTATAGATCTTTAACCTCCTCTCTAAGTCCTTTATTCCCTCTTCTTCCTCTTCAACTAAATCATCTTGAACCAAAAGAGACTTTGACTTAAGCAAAACCAACCGACTCGCAATCACAATAAAATCAGCAAGGAACGGAACCTCAATTCTTTCAAGCCCCTTAAGATAATTCAAAAAATCCTCGGTCACTGCCGCCAAACTAATCTCGTTCACCTCCATCTTTCTCTCTTCTATTAACTCAAGCAGTTTTTCGAGAGGACCCTTAAACTTATCCAGTTTTAATTCGTAGTTAGAAAGCATATCTAAAGTCGAAAACTAATAGTTAAAACCGACATAATTTAACAATTTCCTAACATCGGCCGCTCGATCCTTCGATCCTAAAACAACAAACACTATCGGCCGCTCGGCGCCATTTAACCCAAGACTGAAAATCGAAAGGATAGTTTGGCCTGCCGCTCTCGTTTCTCCAACCTTTCCCCCTACAAAACCCGGCTCATCGTGAAAATCATTGAAATTTCTTAAATCCTTAAATAGCGAAGGACCGTAAAAAGAAGACTCACCCCGACCCGCCGTCAAATTAAAAATAAAACTTCTATTATTGTAAATATATTTTGCTAGAACAAACAAGTCTTCTGTCGTTGAAATATTACCCTCCCCAATCCCGCTTGGATCAACGAATGTTGTATGAAGCATCCCAAGCGACTTTGCTTTCTCGTTCATTAAATCTACAAAACGTTGTGTGCCCAAAAAACTCGCCAAGGCATTAGCCGCTTCGTTCGATGACTCAAGAAGTAGAGGATAAAGTAGGTTATAAGCCGAGATCTCCTGACCCGCCTTCAAGCGAGGTAAAGATGTCGTTGCCAACATTGACGGTGTAATAACCAGCTCGCTTTCTAAATTGGCATATTCAGTTGCAACGACCGCGGTCATCAATTTCGTAATCGAAGCAATTGGTAATGGCTCACCTACTTCTTCTCCAACAAAAACAAAATTATTCTGAAGATCAGCGGCCAGATACGCCCTCCCCGAAAAGCCAGACTTATTCATTTTATAAATAAATCCATCATCAACTAGATATCGCTCAAAAACCAAAACCGGCGTCCCTACTTTTACCAAATCAAAAACTTCGCGAGCGTCGTCAGTTGCTAAACGAATACACCCACCCGAATAACTTACTGCAACCGGCTCGCCTCCTGGGTAGTAAGGCCATCCGTGAATGAAGAAATTGCCCTGGAAAGCCATACTCCAAGGCATATATACTCGCCCAAAAGATGAAAAATGGTTCTCTTCTTTAGATTGGATTTTATAAATCCCGGCTGGCGTTTCCCACCATGAACCATCTCTTCCTTTTGATAATATCTTAACCTCCTTAACTACAACCCCAGCCTTATAAACCCTTAAAAGCATTACTGAAAGATCGGCCTCAATAAAATCCGTTCCCTTATTTAAAAACTCTAGTTTTACCTTCTCAAAAAAATCTTTATTCCCCAGCTCTGGCCAACTGCCATATTTTAGAATCTCCTTTCCCCCCTCGTGGTCGGGTAAAAACAACTCATAGTCGTA
>JAKALK010000036.1 GCA_021813155.1 bacterium | reverse complement strand
TTATTTTCCTTCTCAAGCCCGTGTACTTGAGGGAATTTAATATATTTAAAAATTTTTTTTTGAAAACTTAGAATGAGGGGATGGATCCTAATTATCTTGAGGAACTTAGAAGACGAGCTAAGGAATCAAGGATTTATAAGAAACACCAACTTTTAGGACTTGAGATCGCTCAGGCCTTGGGGGATGAAAAACACAAGACTCTTTATATTAAATTGGCTAAAGAAGGAGATCCAGAGAGGCTTCTTGTTTTAGCTAAGAGGATTGCGGATAACGGAATGGTAAAAAATAAGGGCGCGTATTTTATGAAAGTGCAAGCAGAGGAGAGAAAACAACATAATAAATCTAATGGAAAGAGAAGTTCTAATAATTAATAGGAAGGACGAGGATAAATTCTTAAGACGCAAAACACACGAGTTTCAGTTTTCGAAAAAAGCAGTTTCGATTGATGGCGAGAATTTTGCTTTTCATGAGATTGACGAATTGATTCGAAGAATGAGAAAAATTATGAAGACGGCACTGGGAGTGGGTTTAAGTGCAAATCAAATCGGACTCCCCTATCGGCTTTTTGTGGCAGAGGTGCCAGATGCGAACGGAACGTCCAAGTTTTACGCGGTGTTTAATCCAAAACTCGAGAGAGACAGAGAAGTTGCTGTAATGGAGGAAGGATGTTTGAGCGTGCCGGGCAAATATGGATTCGTGGAACGATCTACTAAAGTTAAGCTCACGGGTTTTGATAAAAGAGGGAAAGTTTTAAAAATAAAGGCTTGGGGATTTCTGGCGCATGTTTTTCAACATGAAGTGGATCACTTGGATGGGAAATTATTTATTGACAAAGCGCGAGAGATTTATGATGTGCCGAAAACCGAGCGTTTGGCTGGCAAGAGTAATCTAAAATGAAATTCGCTTTTTTGGGTTCGCCGCGGTTTGCAGAAATCGTTTTAGAGGAATTGATTGTAGGCGGTTTTAGACCGTCGGTTGTAATTTGTAATCCTGATCGTCCCGTCGGACGAAAGAAGGTTGTTACTCCCCCACCGACTAAAGTTTTAGCTTTAAAAAATGAAATTAATTTTTGGCAGCCGGAAAAATTTGATATTTTAAATTTCGAATCACAAGTTGGCAAGATTGAGTTTGCGATAGTGGCAGCCTACGCGAAAATTATTCCAAGATCAGTTTTAGATTTTTCAAAACTTGGGACAATTGGAGTTCACCCTTCCCTACTCCCGAAATATCGGGGAGCCTCTCCCATCCAGGCGGCTATTTTGGGGAGTGAAAAAGAAACGGGCGTGTCATTATACCTTATGGACGAAAAGCTCGACCACGGGCCAATTTTGGCCCAAAAACGGGCTTTTATGGGCCAAAATGAGGATTATTTAGGCCTCGAAGAACAGCTGGCGAAGCTCGCAGGAAAGCTTTTAGTTGAGGTTTTGCCAAGGTTCTTGAAAGGCGAGATTAGGTCACAAATTCAAGATGAATCCTTAGCTACTTTTACTAAGAAGTTCGAAACCAGAGACGCGTTTGTGGATTACAATGATTTGCTTGATGCGGAAGCTGGCGATCTGGAAAAGGCTCGGAAAATTAATCGTATGGTACGCGCTTTCGTGCAGGAGCCGGGTGCGTGGACTCTTCGGCCGGTTCGACAAGCTCATGGCTGGCCAACTCAGGACAAGCAAGTTCCGAGTAAGGTAAGGAGAATTAAGCTCTTGGAATCGGAAATAGTTGAAAGTGGTTTAAAAATTAAAAAAATACAGGTTGAGGGAGAGAAGCCGAAATTAGTAGAAAGTAGCAGTAGCTAAAGGTAAGATAGCGGACATTAATTTCACACTACTTCTTGCTGATAACAATCTTCACAGTAAATGATTTCTGGACGGGTTGACGAATAAACTGATTCGAATTTATTTAGGCACCTGTTGTTTCCGTGATGTATATGGCTTGAGAAGTTTTTATAAACGTTGTTTTCAGATTTTTCACCGGCGCATTGGCATTGTCTCACTTCGGCTGTGAAAATTGGCGTATTCCTAAGATGTTTTGCAAATCGACAGCTGGGGCATAGTTTTGGTAAATTAGCCTTGAGTTTTCTAATTAATTGAAATTCGAAGGGGTGAATCCTAAAGGCCTTAGTGCAATTTTCATTACAGTTCCCTTCGTGTTCGCATTCAATAATTTCTTTTGTAATTGATTCGCTAACATTGTCGACGCTGGATGGGATTTTGTCTTTGATTAGTGTTATTTTATACTGCGTTCTCGCAGACGGATTCCAGCGATACCCTTGATTTGTAGCTAATTCTTGGCTGAGTGGAAAAAATTCCCATCTTAAGGTTTCATTAAAGTTAAAAACTGAAAATTCTTTGGGAAAAAATTTTCCGTATTCTTCATTTTTTAGCATTGACTTTATGATTTCGTCTTTAGTTTTTATATATTCGTCTTTCGAATATGGCTGATTGAGGATGCAGTATTTTTTCTGGCGCATTCCGATACAGCCGAACAGGTTTTCGCATCCATAACAGTACATACAATATTCTAAGTTCATGCAGTCGTCGGTAATGACACCAAATTTTATTCTGCTGGATCTTCCACCCCCAACCATTTCGTAGCCAATAGCTATGTCTCCCACTATTGTGCAGTCGTAGAGGTTGTATACTGTCTGATTATTTCGGCTGAAACTTGTGACTTCAAAACAATATGCGGAATCGCTTACGAAGTTCATCATGCTACTATGGCGGCAATTTTTACTGAAATAAATTTCTTGGCCTTCGACGTCTACACTTCTCTCATGAATGACTCCTCTTCGCATTTGAGTAATAGTAAAGTCATCGACTAGCTTTTTCTGGTCAAGGTAGGCAAGTTTGAGAAGTTCGCTTAGGCGCCGCTCGTATTCGTTTTTCGAGTATGGCCGATTGAAAATATGGTACTGTTTTTGACGTAAATTTATACATCCATAACAATACGAACACCCCTTGCTATAGGAAGTGAAATACGTATCGTGGCAATTTTCAAGTAACTCACCGTCGATACAGCGCGAGCAAAATGCTGATCGTGAAATTCGAATACATGCTTCACATTTTGTAAGATTGAAGCAACTTATGCAGTCTCGACATTGAATAGCATAACGGCTGTATAGAACCGTATCCGATTCTATGATAACCGAAGAAAGATATATGTTTTTTGAATTGACGGCGTTTGAGTATTCACTATTTATGTTGTTATATCCTTGAATTGCTTCGTGAGGAACCCTATGCTGTAACTCTAGGAGTTGCGCAAAGAATGTTTTGGTTGAATTCCATGGTTTTCCGTAATTGCACGGATCCCATTTGTCTGAGTACCAGCAAGACTGGCAGTATACTGGAAAAGAAACACTAGGTGAGTAGACTGATATGATCTCTTTTTTACAAAGGTCGCAATTTCGTTTGTGGAGCGAGTTTTCGTTTCTAAACAATAAACGTTGTTTAAACCGACAGTCTGGACACCAGGTTGGCGGAGGGACGTCTAATTGTTTATAAAACTGGAAGTCTTCCGGTTCGATAATGAAATTCTGTTTACAGTTTTGGCAGATTCGGGCTCCGGTCATTTTTTGAACAATAGAATTATTTTGTTTTGAATAGCCATCCAGATGGACTTAAATATAAGCTTGGTTGACTTTATGAATAGTTTAAACTTCATAACTTTTCGGTATTCTATTGTATTTCACTTTGATAGCACTCGGAACAGTAAATAATTTCTCTATCTTCGGACGAGTAACTAGTATTAAATTGGTTCGGACACGGTGATTCGTTGTGAAAATGTTTGGTTTGATTTGTGTACTCGACGTATGAGATTGGGTTTTTTGATTTCTTACCTTCACACATACAACCTCTTTCCCATAGTTGGTATTTCTTTTTGCCTGCAATGCGGCCGAAGTGCCTGCAGTCTGAACAGAGTCTAGGCAAGGGTACGTTAAGGCGGCGGTAGAATCCTAGTTCTCTCGGGGTTATTTTGAATGCCCCCTTGCATTGATGCGCACACTCTCCCTTATGTGTACAGATTACCACTTTGTCGCTTAAAAGATTTTTACCTATATCTTTTATATCGTTTGATAGGGTTTCTGGATTTATGGCATTCTGGTATTGTTTTGCGTTACCATCGCGCCACAAAAAACCCTGCGTTAATGCTTGTTCTTTGGTGAGCGGAAAATAATCTTGAGCTAAAGAGTTGTTATAGGCGCAGTACGAGAATTCCGGAGGGAAAAATTCTCCGTATCTATAAACTTTACCTACTTTATCTACGTACGGTGTCTCGTTCATGTGTTTTTTTATCTTTGGGAGCAATTTTCCGTATTCTTCTTTGGTATATTGTTTATTTAAGATGCAGTATTCTTTATTGTCCAAGCTAACACAGCCAAATACATGACGGCACGAACGACATGAACTTATATATTCTGAATCTATGCATTCCCGAGCGCCATCTGCGAATGCGATGTTTTGAGAACTGAAAGCTATACTTGAATAAGCGAGCTCGCACTTTTCGCCTCCCGCGAACATGTCGTAGCTGTCTTTAATTCTTCGTCCGCAAACTAGGAGATATTTGCAATTTTCAGCTCCATCCCTAACCTCAAAGCTGAATTTGCAGTTTTTGGCATTATCTAGATCGTTGCCAGTGCAATTTACTGTGTTTTTTTCGAACATATATTTACGAGGGATACTTTCTTTGAACTTTTCGTATTTTGCTCGAATTTCCTGTAGAACTTCGTAGTTTCCGAGATTAATTTTTAATATTTCCGCTTCGTATTCTTTTTTTTTATATGGTTTGTTGAAGATGTGATATTGCTTGTTTCTTAGCCCGACGCACCCAAAACAATCTGAGCAGTTTCGACAATCAGATAAGAAGCTTGAGTCAAGACAATCAATGCAATATTCGGAAAATAAAAGTTTAAAACATCTCGTGCAGGAATAACATTCATACATTGTTTCACAGAAAATGGAAATTGAGGTATCGATGCAGTTGCGGCTTAGGGCGGGTGTATCTGAATACATACAGTCTTCTGAAAAATAAGCTCCAGAGACAAGGTAGCAATTTTTTGAATTACTTGCCCACGTACAGAATTCACAATTAACTGAGTTTATATTTCTGACATTAGCAACGGGTACCGAGAGAGAAAGTTCTCGAAATTGAGCGAAAAACGGTTTTGAAAAATCGTATTCGCGACCATAATCCATCGGATCCCATTTGTCTGACCACCAGTAATTTTGATCATAAACCACGTGGTTTGTTTCGGGAGAATATCGAGAAATGATATCCTCACTATGACCTGGCGCTTGACATTTGAGCCTAAAGAGAGCTCGTTCATTATATGAGGCTAGCTTTTGTTGCATGCGACACTGTGGACAGAAAGTTGGGGGTGGGACTTGAATGCGATTATAAAAAGCGAAGTCTTCGGGCTCAATTACGAAGTTTTGTTTGCAATTCTGACAGATTTTAGTTTCTTGGGTCATTGGGTTTCAGTTTGGTAACATTGTCCGCAGTAGATTGTTTCCGGCCGGTCTGGTGAATATGGAGTTTCGGAATCATTTTCACAATGCGTGTTGCCGTGAATATGTTCAATTACGTTTTGATACTTTCCGTTTTCGGAATGAGTTCCGGCGCATTGACATTTTCGATGCCATAGGCGGAAGGGATTGCGTTGTTTTAATCTTTGATAATGACGGCAGTTCGAACACAGCCTAGGCAATGGATAGTTGAATTTTTTGTAAAACTGGAGCTCTTGGGCCGTAATTTTGTAGGCACCGGTGCATTGTTCTTCGCATCCCCCGGTTGGCGAGTCCATATGGGCACAGGCGATTACTTCTTTTGTGATATCCTCGCTAGTGTCCTTGATATGGTCTGGTAATTCACTGGTTTTAATAGTGGGTTGGTAGTTTTTTTCTTTTAATTCTTTCCAGCCAAAGCCTTTTTCGTTTGCCGATGTTTTATTGAGAGGAAAATATTCTTGGGCGATGGTTTCGTTGTAAGTAAAAGGAGATAATTCGGCAGGGAAAAATTCGCCGTATTTATATGCCCCACCCTTTTTATCAATATACGGCATTTCGTCCATATGTTTTTTGATTTTCGGAACAAGAGCCTCGTATTCTTCTTTCGAATATTGCTTGTTTAAAATGCAGTATTTTTTCTTTCGTAGGCCGACGCAGCCAAACAAATTATCCGAAAAGTGGCACGCATAGGCATATTCAATATTGTGGCATCCATGGACATAGTCAGTAAATTTGTAGTTTGAGGCGTCGATACCTGAGTCAACCACTTCGTAGAGGAGACTCGCGTTAGCGCCAAAACCATAGGCGTCGTAGGCATCTTTTTGATCAAGGCCATGAATAACGTAGCGGCAATCTTCGACATTGCCATAAATATCGAAACTATCCTTGCAATTTTTCGCGTTGATAATGACATCTCCGGTTGAGTCTTGAGACTTAACCATCGTTGTGTATCGGTGGGGAAAGTCTTTTTTGAAATCCGCATAGCGTTTTTTAAATGCCTGAAGACTGCTATATGAACCCAAATCTAGCCTTTCGAGTTCTTTTTTGTAGTCTTCTTTTGAGTATGGCTGGTTGAAAATGTGATGGGATTTCTTTTTTATATTGACACACCCTAGGCAGTTAATTAGGTTCTCACAACTATCTAAGAAATGTGAATCAAGGCAATCGGCGCTGTTGTAGGTAAATGAACATTTGTTCATAGGTCCGCTTAGCGCAAGTTCATAGCATTGTTCAACCTTCTCGGTAATGTATAGATCGCAGGAATCTTTACAATCAACCGCTCCGCTTGAATACGAAAGGTTTTCATTGGTATATGAGGCATAAACCAAGTAGCAATTCTTCAGCCCCTCATTGTGATTGCCATAGTCGCTATTTACGACATTGGTATTGGCGAGATTGGGCAGCGGGGCTTTTTCCAAAAGTTCTCGAAATTGAATAAAAAAAGGTTTTGAAAAATCATAGTCGCGGCCGGTGGCGAGTTGATCCCAATTATCAGACCACCAGTGGTCGCGATTATAGACAACGATAGGGTTTTCGGGGTCAAACATGGAAATGATGTTTTTGCCGGTGGCAGCGCATTTGGAGTGGTAAAGGGTGCGTTCGTTGCGCCAAGTCATTCGTCTTTGGGAACGGCAATCCGGGCAGAAAGTGGGCGGGGGAACCTGAATGCGATTATAAAAAGCGAAATCTTCGGGTTCAATTACGAAGTTTTGTTTGCAATTCTGACAAGTTGTAATTATTTTAGTGTCCATCTTAAAGTTTTATTTCCAATCGAGCTTAATAAAGTCTAATCTACGTATAAGAATTGTTAGGTTTAACATTAGTTTAGTGATTGGGTGGTTACGCCCGAGATTATTTTGAATTTCGTTATTGTATTTAGCTACATTCTTTTCTAATATATTTTGCGGTGTTTCGTTTTTGCTGGTAGTAAAAATTGTCTTTATTATATTTCTATCTTTTTTACGGTCTCGGTAATCATCTAGTAGCTGAAACCATGCTCCGCTTGTATATATTGTTTTTACCAAGCTCTGATTCAGGTTCTTAGGGTTAAGTGCGTAAATAAGAGCGATGAAAAAATGCCCACCCCGATCTTCGGCGGCTTTCATGGCGTCACCGATTTTCTTTCCAGTTCTGATTTCATTAGTTAGCCACAATTTCTCGAAGTTATCGTTAAAATATCTGCGCTGATCGGTACTAATATATTTTTCGAAATCTCTGATCATTTTAGAAATTTCGAGAGCTCGATGATCCACTTCTTTTTGGTTTGCGTGCAATATATTTATCATTTGCTCGTCCGATAGCTCATTTTTTTCAATCGAATCGTCAATTAAGCGGCATATATACGCATACAAAAAAATGACTTTTTTCTGGGTTCGAGTGTCGGCTTGGAACTTAATCGAAGCTTTCGCCGCTTTTGAGAATTGTAACAAGATAGAGTATCCGAGGCTTATTTTCAGAGATTTCCCGCGAAAGAGACAGTTTATTATCGAATTGACTAGCAATTGTATTGCTAATAAAAACGCTTTAGTTACATTCATGCTATTTCGGAATTATAACAGACTTCGCAGTAGACCAATTCGGGCCTGTCGGGAGCGAAAGGGGTTTCGATTTGATTAGGACAGGGTTCAGAATTGTGAAAATGTTTGACGGTGTTTTGGTAAGTCCCCTTTCGCGAGCCGCATTCACAGGTCCGTTTATGAAGTTTTCGGGGAAGAAGTTCGGCAATGCGATCTTTGTGGCGTTCTAGGGGTGAACGTTTTGGAACGGGTAACTCCATATGTCGATAGAATTGTAATTCCATCGGAACGATGCGATAGGCTTTTCCCGAGATTTCGCATTTTAATATTTTTTGAAGGATATCATCCCCTACTTCACTAATGTTGTCAGGAATTTCGTAATCCGAAAATTGATATTTCGTATCGGGTTCGTAGTCGCACCATGGATAACCTTTTTCTTTAGCTTGTTCTTTGGTTAGGGGGTAATAGTCCTGCGCGGCGGTTTCGTTATAGCCAAACGGAGCAATTTCGATTGGGAAAAACTCACCATAGCCGTAAGTTCGGCCATTCTTGCCTAGATATGGCATTTCAGCCATCTGTTTTTTAATTTTAAGCAGCAATTTTTCGTAATCCTCTTTGGAATATTTTTTATTTAATATGCAGTATTCTTGATCGCGGAGATTGGCACAGCCGAAGCAGCTGTTGCTCGTGACGACGGCGTAACAATATTTTATGTTTGATGAATGGACTTTTTTTAGCGGATCATTGCTCATGCAGAAAACATTAAACTGCGAGTTATAAACTCCACCGCCGCTACTCATTTCATAACCTAGCTCAGAGGCACCGTGAGCAGAGGCGTCGAGCCCGTCCCTTAACCAACCGCCGATATAAATATTTTTTGCGTTTTCTACCTTTTCCAAATTCCAGCAGTTTTTGGCATTTTTCGATTCGCTGACGAAATCGCCGGTTGAATTGGTGGTCTTGAACATTTGAGCGTAACGGCGGGGAATGGAAAGCCAGACTTTTTCCGCCTTTTCCTTTAACTGTTCGATATTTTTTCTGGAACTTAACGGATTATCTTTGAGGAATTTTTCGTATTCTTCTTTTGAATACGGTTGATTGAAGATATGATATTTCTTATTTCTTAACCCGGCGCAGCCTAAAACGTGACTGCAATTACGGCAATCGTAGGATAGAATGGTATCTTGGCAATCATGACAAACTTGAGAGAAAAGAGTGCGATAACAGCGCTCGCAGTTTAAGTTTTCATAACAAAATTCACTGTTTAGAAGCCAAAAATTATCGAAGCAGTTTTTGCCATATAATTCGTAGGTGTTATAGCCAGAGTCTTCGTTGTAATGACCGCCGACATTTAGATAACAATTCTTGTCATCGGTTTCTTGATTGACCCAGTCGCTGTTAACTGTGTTGCTATTGAAGATTGAAATGTGGGGCGTTTTATTCAGTAATTCCTGAAACTGTCTGAAAAATGGTTTTGAGAAATCGTATTCTTGGCCAAAACTTAGCGGATCCCATTTGTCAGACCACCAACAATCCCGACAATACATCGGATAAGGTTTATCGGGTGAGACGCGGGAGACGGCGTCTTTACCGCAGAGGTCACATTTGCGCTTATATAGCGCTCGCTCATTTCGGTAGGCAATCCTTCTTTGTTCTCGACACTCGACACAAAAAGTTGGAGGAGAAACTTCGATCCGTTCGTAAAAAGCGAAATCGTCGGGTTCGATAATAAACGGCGATTTGCAATTCTGGCAAACTTTGGTTTCTTTGATCATGCGATTTCCTTTTGATAGCAATCAATACAGGCGACTTTTTTAAACCCGAGTTCTGGAGCGTAATATTGCTCGATGTTTTTGTGGCAATAATGGCAGCTGGATGGATAGGGCTTGAACATTAAAGTCATCGGCCGGAATCGGTTTAAGGTTCGCCAGTCAAAATGGGTTCTGGGCAGGGGCAGTTTGTGTTCTCGATAGAAGCGCAATTCGGCTGGCGCAATGTTGTAGCTTAATTTTGTTTCAGGGCAGATAATTCTTTGTTTGGTGATTTCGTCTTCGATATCGTCGATGGTGTCTGGCATATCCTCGGCTTTTATGCCGACGTGATCTATAGTTTTCGGTTCTTCCCACTTGGCGCCGAATGCTATC
>JAKALK010000035.1 GCA_021813155.1 bacterium | reverse complement strand
AATTTCGGTAATTTTAATGTAATTTAATTTGATTTATGACTTTAGGCAAAGGGTTGGAATCGTTAATACCCCCTCAAGGGGGACAGGGATCAAAAGATGGAGAAGCGGTCCAGGGAAAATTGGGGGCGGGAGATGAGCCTACTTTACTTCCGCAGGGATCGGATTTAGGAAAACTCCCTGGGGACGGGGGGTTAGTAGGGGTTCATAAGGAGAACCAGGGGCCGAGTTATCCTCGTCAGAGAGCTACGGATGGGCAGGCGATTTTTCAGATTGAGGTTCAGAAAATAAAGCCCAACCCGCATCAGCCGAGAAAAGATTTTAGCGAAGAGTCCCTTAAAGAACTCGCAGCCTCCATCAGTGAAGTAGGGATTTTGCAGCCGCTGGTGGTAACAAAGGTGGATAAGGAAACTCCGACGGGGACGGACGTTGAGTATATTTTAATTGCCGGGGAGCGACGCTTGATGGCTGCCAAACTTTTGGGTTTAGAGAGAGTACCGGCGATTGTGAGACGAGTGGATTTTGAGAGAGAGCGGTTAGAGATGGCTATCGTTGAAAATTTACAGAGAGAGAACTTGAACCCAATAGAGACAGCCCGAGCCTTTTCGAGGTTACAAGATGAATTTAATTTAACCCAGAGAGAGATTGCAACTCGCTTGGGCAAGAGTCGGGAAGCGGTGGCAAATTCCGTGCGCCTTTTGGATTTGCCCGCCTACATTCAGGATGTTTTAGCGAGGAGAGAGATAACAGAAACCCACGGTAGACTTTTGCTTTCGGTTACAGATCCAGTGGTGCAGAAAAGACTACTCGAAGATATTATGGCGAAAAGAATGACTACGCGAGAACTCAAGGAAAAAGTTAGTCCGCAAAAGCGGGAGAGTGCGGGTTTGAGTTTACCACCGGAGATAATAATGCTGGAACAGGAATTGACTTCAAAACTAGGCGCGCCCGTAAAGATTGAGAAGCACGGTGAGACTGGTAAAATTACAATCCGCTATTATTCGGACGAAGAATTGAATGGTATTTTGGAGAAGTTAAAACTAGAGTAGGGCGTCTTGGCTCTTGGGGTATTTAATTTAGAAGAGTCGTTTATCAAGCTTCTTTCTTTTTTGATTAAAGAATTCGCGGATATGCTCTCGGGCGTGGGAGGTTTTTGCGATTTTGAGCCAATCTAGAGATGGCCCTTTGCCTTTTTGGGTAATGATTTTAATAACATCGCCAGAGGTGAGTTCGACACTCAGTGGTTTCAATGCGTTGTTGATCTCGGCCTTAATCGCGCCATTTCCAACATCAGAGTGAATTTTATAAGCGAAATCTAAGGGGGTTGACCCTTTGGGTAGGTCGATGACATCGCCTTTTGGGGTGAGTACAAAAATTCGATCATTGAAGAAATCAATTTTCATTGCCTCGATAAATTCTTGGTAGCTTGAGGCAAGATCGACTGAGTTGTTTTGCCAGCGTCTTAGATGACGAAGAAGAGGAATTTCTTTTAACTTATCCTTGATGGATTTTGAGGACTCATCTTTTTTTTCTAGGTTTTGTTTATAGAGCCAGTGGGCGGCCAGTCCGTTTTTGTTTTCGTCGTGCATTTTTTCGGTGTGAATTTGAATCTCGACATGTTTACCTTCGGGGCCGATGATAGTGGTGTGAAGGGAGCGATATCCATTCGCCTTAGGGGAGGCGATGTAGTCCTTAATGCGACCCTCAAGGGGTGGCCAGACTTGGTGGATGGCCCCCATCGCCTCGTAACAATCTTTGACTTCTTTGAAGACTACCCAGGTTGTAATAAGGTCGTAGATTTTCGAAAAATCCATGGCGTATCTTTGTAGCTTGGCATAAAGACTGGAATAGCGTTTGGCACGGAAGTCGATAAGAACGGGCTCTAATCCTTTTTCTTTTAAAACAGATTCAAGAATTGGTTTGAATCGGACGAGGTATTCATGGCGAGTAGAAAACTCGTCTTTGATGTTTTGGATGAGCCACTCGTATTCTTTCGGATAAAGAACTGGAAAACAAAGGTCATACATTTCTCCGGCTAGGTTTTGCATTCCTATCTGGTTAGCAAGAGCGGCATAGATATCATTGGTTTCCTGGGCGAAATCTATGCGTCGTTCTTCGGGAATGCCATCAATAGTTCTTAGGTTATGAAGGCGGTTGGCTAATTTGATAAAGATAATCCTTAAGTCGCCGCTTAGGGCCAGAATGAGTTTTCTTAGGTTTTCGATTTTGGTGGCGGTGTTTTTATATCGAACAGGAGAGATTTTGGTCATACCGTCCACTAAGAAAGCAATCTCGCCACCAAATTCCTCTTTGATTTTCTCAATGGGGACGTTAGTTATTCTAGGAATATCGTGGAGTAGGCCGGCAGCGACGGTGGTTTCATCTAAGTGCCACTCACTTAAAAATTCAGCCGTGGCTAGACAGTGATTAATGTAGGGTTCCCCGTTTTCCCGCTTTTGGCCTTCGTGGGCAAACTTAGAAAACCTAAAGGCCCGTCCGATTAGGCTTTTGGGGTCCTGTTTTTCAATGTCTTCGGCTGTCATGCCCTCAGTATGAGAAATTGTGGGCTAGGAATCAAGAAGAAGGTTCTTGTTTGGGGACGGGGGGCAAGAGAGGGTTAGTCCAGCTGGCATAGTCGCACTCGGGGTATCGACTGCAACCCCAGAAAGTCTTACCGCGAGCGCGACCCTTGGAAACGCGTCGTTCGATAACATCGCCCTCTTCGCATTTGGGGCACTTCATCCCTATTTTCTTAGGTTCTGATTTGAGGGTTTTGGTGTTTTTGCAGTCAGGGAATCCAGAGCAGGCCATGAATTTACCGAAGCGGCCGAATTTAATAACCATTGGCTTGCCGCACTTTTCGCATTTTTCATCCGTGGTTTCATTGACCATGTTTTGCTTTTCGACTTCTTCGTATTTTTGTTCCAGGTGTTTCGAGAAAGGCTCATAGAAGTTGCGGATGGTTTCCCGCCAAGACTGCTTGCCTTCGGCAACTTCATCGAGTTCTTCTTCCATCTTGGCCGTGAAGTCGATATCAACAATTTTGGGGAAGTGTTCGGTTAGAACTTTATTAACTAACGTTCCGATTTCGGTTGGATGAAAACGTTTTTCAATTTTTTCGACGTAGTTCCTCTCTTGGATAACAGAGATGATAGGGGCGTAGGTTGAGGGACGACCAATGCCGTATTTCTCTAGAGTTTTAATGAGTGAAGCTTCGTTGTAGCGGGGAGGGGGTTCAGTGAAGTGTTGAGAGGGGGTAATAGAGGAGAGAGATAGGTCGTCTTTCTCTTCTAGGTCGGGCAGGGTTTTGTCTTCGAACTTGATGGGCCAGATTTTTAGAAAGCCATCAAAGCGAAGGATATTCCCGTTGGATTGAAGGGTATAGTTTTTAGTTTTTATTTTAGCTGCAATTTCAACTCGGGTGGAATCAAAAACGGCTTCGGGAAGCTGAGAGGCAATAAAGCGCCGCCAGATTATTTCATAGAGTTTAGCTTCGTCTTTTTCTAACTTTTTCTTAAGCGATGACTTAGCAATTTCGGTAGGAGCTAAAGAAGAATCGGTTGGGCGGATAGCTTCATGGGCTTCTTGGGCAAGTTTGGATTTGTTTTTAAATAACCGTGGCTCGCGGTAGTATTTAGTCTCTAGATTGCTTCTGATCCAAGTTTGAGCCTGTTTTAGGGCTTCATCGGAAAGATTCACCGAGTCGGTGCGCATGTAGGTGATAAGCCCGTTTTCATAGAGAGATTGGGCTAGAAACATTGTTTTTTTAGAAGAGTAGCCATAGGCGCGAGAGGCGGTTTGTTGAAGGGTGCTGGTGATAAATGGGGGGAGAGGGTTTTTTCGAACTTCTGTTTTTTGGACGGATGAAACTTGATAGGATGATTTTTTTAGATCGGCCACAATTTTTTCGGCATCAGTTTGGTTTTTAACGCCTAATTTGGAGATGCTCTCACTGCCGATTTTAGTTAAAGTAGCCTCAAAATTCTCTTTCCCTTTTTCGAGGATTGCGATGATGGTCCAGTACTCTTCGGGTTTGAAGTTCTTGATTTCACTTTCGCGATCGACGATAAGTCTTAGGGCGACGGATTGAACACGGCCAGCCGATAGGCCCCTAACTACTTTTTTCCATAAGAAAGGAGAGAGCTTGTAACCAACAAGGCGATCTAAGACTCGTCGGGCTTGCTGGGCATCAACCAAGGTTTTAATAATGTGGCGAGGCGACTTCAAGGCGTTTTCAATGGCGCCCTTGGTGATTTCGTGAAAAACAATACGTTCAGTTTTAATCTCGTCGAGTTTAAGAGCCTGAGCGAGATGCCAGGCGATAGCCTCTCCTTCTCGATCTTCGTCGGTTGCGATGATGACGGCTTTAGCTTTTTCGGATAATTTTCTTAACGAGGTAACATTTTTTTGGGCTTTTTTGGGAATGATATATTGGGGTTCAAAATTGTTCTCAAGATCAATACCCAATTTGCTTTTGGGTAAATCTCGGATGTGGCCGTAAGAAGACTCAATTTTGTAGTCTTTGCCCAAAAAATGAGAAATCGTTTTGGCTTTAGTGGGGGATTCGACAATAACTAAATTCATAGATTAAATAGGGTCACTACTATTAGTAGAGAGTATAACCGCTTTCTGTTTCTTTCACTATATTTTTGATAATTAAGAAAGATAAAGCTCGATTGGCGGTCTGAGCGTCCAGTTTAGTGAGTTCGATGATTTTGTCAATGTCGACGGCTTGGCGCGAATGGCTAAGGGTGTTTAAGATCAACGACTCTTCTTGATTTTGCGCAAAGGAAAAAACATTTTTACCCATTTTTTCTTTAAGAGACTCTGGGCTTAGAATTTCTAAAATATGTTCTGATTTAGTGACTAAGGTGGCGCCCTGTCGGATTAACTCATTTGAACCTCGGAAATTTGGATGGCGGATAGGCCCGGGGATTACGAAAACTTCACGGTTCTGATCGAGGGCAAAACGAGCAGTGGAAAGTGCTCCGGAATTTTCAGGAGCTTCGATTACGAGAATGCCTTTTGAGAGTCCGCTAATGATTCGGTTGCGCTCGATGAAGTGATGGGGTAGAGAGGGCATCCCCGGCGGGTATTCGGAAATTATTGTATTGCCTGATTTTATAATTCTTTCCGCTAGCTTCTTATTGATCTTCGGATAGATTTGATCCAACCCGTTTCCCAGGACGGCAACGGTTTGCCCGCTTGCGTCAAGGGAGCCAATGTGGGCGGCGGTGTCGATTCCTAGGGCCAGCCCGCTTACAATATTGAAGCCGGATTTTGATAACGAGTAACCGAAATATTTTGCTAACTCTTTGCCGTCTTCACTGGCTTTTCTTGTGCCAACAATGGCGAGAGATGATTGGTCGAAATTTTTAAGTGTCCCCAAGACGTAGATTCCCAGTGGGGGCCAAGGTATCTCTCTTAAAAGATTCGGATATTCTTTTTCATCAAAGAGAATAAGCTGGATGCTGAGGGCGTTTAGTTTTTCTAGATCTTGATTAGGTTCGGCGGTCTTTACTGAATTCGCGAAGTTTTGCCAAGCATTTGACCAAGTTCCAAATTCGCCCTTAAGACGAGAGAGGAGGCGGTAGTTGCTTTGGGTTGCTAAATTTAAACTGTGGTAAGAAGCCTTTTCGCTTAGCATGGACTTGAAAATTATAATGTGTTTCAAATAGACGTGACAAGAATTACTGTATCTAGGGCGAATTTTAAGTGTGGTATAATTAAGCTGAATGCAAAAGGAAGTCAAGCATCAAGTTTTAGTTTCGGTGACTGTGATTTTTTTCTTCGGGCTGCTGTTTTTCTTTGGAGTTTACTGGCTTAAAACGGGAACGAGCGGATTAGTGGCTGATATTATTGGGCAGCATAATTTAATTCAACAAAGATCTAATTTGACGGAAACGCTGGCTGTTTTAAGAAAAGAAAAACAGGTAGGGGGGATGTATTCTCAAGTTCTCAATTCTTTGGTTGCTTCAAGGGATGAACTTTTTGTTGATTTTTCTCGATGGTTAGATCAGGAGGCGTTGGCTTATCAAGTAGGGGCAAGTTTTAGTTTTCAAGGGACGGAAGTAGCGCCATCAGCCGGGAATTTGGGATATGCTGAGTTTTCACTTAAACTCACGGGCAATTTTAAGAATATTGTTAATTTTTTGAGTTATTTGGAGACAAGTTCGAAACGTTTTTTGCTTAGTTTTAACGGTTTTGATGTTGCCCAAGGGGTTGACAATTATAATGTTTCGGTCGGAGGTCGGGTTTTTTTTGGGCGATAAAGTTTAGGCATGAAAAGTTTTTGGAGAAGTCATTATGAAAAAATATTAGTTGCAGTGGCGGCATTTTTTCTAATAGTGCTGACTTCTTTGTATATTTGGGGAGCTCGCTTTTTGCTCTCGAGTTTTAGTAGGACAACTGATATTCCCATCGATTACGGAGGGATTGTCCATTTTAACGTAACGGGAGCGGCTCAGATTGGGGGGATCAGATAACAAATTAAGCTTTGATTTTTTCCTCTTTTCTGCTTAAATATAGCTTGTCAGTTTTGGTGTAGAGGTGTATTTTTCTCTTAGCTTCTGTGCCTTAAAAAACTATCGATTTGGTTTGCTTTTCCACCCTTGTGCGTGGAAGCGCGGTTAGCTCAGTGGTAGAGCGCTTCGTTGACATCGAAGAGGCCAGAAGTTCGATCCTTCTACCGCGCACAAGGGTGGGGAAGTTGCCGGAACCCTTGGGGTGTCGCATATAGTTTGGTGGTTCTCTGATGCTAAAAATTTGGGTGTGTAGTTCAGTGGTAGAACGCTGTCCTGATAAGACAGAGGTCGATGGTTCGATTCCATCCACACCCACAAATGTTTAAGACTTGTTTTTGCAATGACGTTCCCGAGGAGGGATTTCATAAAGTCGGAGCGGTAGCCGTTTTAGACAGAAGGCTCTTGGTTGTTAGAAAGCGAGGCAAAAAGGGGTTTATCATTCCTGGAGGGAAGCACGAAAGAGATGAAAGCTTTGAGGAGTGTTTGAGAAGAGAGCTACAGGAAGAACTTCAGGTTGATTTAGTCTCGTTTAATTTTTTTAGGCGCTATCAGGGCGAGGCTCATTTTGAGAAGGTGCCGATGATAATGGACTTATATTTTGTTGATTTTCGGGGAGAGATCAGGATAGATTCGGAGATTAAGGAGTTTTTGTGGATAGATCGGAATTATAAAGAAAAGGGTGTTCCTTTGGCAGGAGCTTTGGAATTTTTCACGGTGCCCGAACTCCTAAAAATTGATTTAATCTAAAATAATGAGTTCACCGGAGGTAATTTATGAAGATGAGGATTTCGTGGCTGTTAATAAGCCAGCGGGGATGTTGGTTCATGCTGATGGCTCGAAGGCCGGCGCCCAGGGCTCAAAATTGAATCATCCGACTTTAGTGGATTGGTTGATGCGGCATTATCCAGAAATACAAGGAGTAGGAGATGATCTTAAAGTGAGACCAGGGATTGTGCACCGATTAGACAAGGATACTTCGGGGGTGATGTTAGTAGCTAGGAATCAGAAGTATTTTGAATATCTTAAGCGTCTTTTTAAGAATCACGCCATCAAGAAAGTTTATTTGGCTTTGGTATGGGGTGTGCCAAAGGAAAGAAGGGGGTTAATTGATAAACCGATTGGTATCAAGCCCGGGACAATCAAGAGGTCGGTTTTTTCAAAGAAGTTTCAGAAAACTGCGACGACACGGTACGAAATAATAAAGTCTTTTGAGGGAAGGGCGGCTTTAGTTAAAGCCTTACCAGAGACAGGGAGGACTCATCAGATTCGGGTTCATCTAGCGAGTATAGGTTGTCCGGTGATTAATGATCCGCTTTATAACAAAAAGAGAGATGGAATTATTGGCGAGGGGCGACTGATGCTCCACTCGGCTTCTATCGAATTTGAAAAAGAACCGGGGAAGAGAATAGTGCTTGAAGTTAATTTGCCGGAAGATTTCTCTATAGCAATGGAAGATTTATTAGATGATGTAAAATAATATCCAAGTTTAGAAGTTATCCACAGTGGTTTTAATTAAGGATTTTCCTTTGTGCTATAATTTACTTGATTTAGTCTTCAGAAAAAGGTCGAATTTAAAGAAAATTTCATGCAAAACAAGCAAGTAAAGGGGTTTACCCTTATTGAGCTTCTGATTGTCATCGGAATTATTGCCATTCTCGCCACGGTTGTGATTTTAACTTTAAATCCGGCCGAACTTCTACGACAGGCGCGCGACTCTAACCGCGTTTCCGACTTAAGCAATCTTCAGAGCGCGATTTCTTTCTACTTAACCGATGTGAGTTTGCCGCTAGGGTCTAATAATCTGGGAATGGGGGACACGGCTGCGTGCTATGTTTCACTTAACACGGCTACTACGACTCCTCTGAATGTTGGCAGGTGTGGCGGAAGATTCGGGAGTGGAACAGTTACGATTGCCGCTATAAACACCGTGTCTTCTTCGTCTTATAGATTAGTGAATGGGACTGGGTGGATCCCAATAAACTTCGGATTGATTAGTGGCGGTAATGCTCCCATCTCAATTCTCCCAGTGGATCCAGTTCAGCCGAACGGCACGACAAGCGATGCGTGGGGAGGCAATTTCTACGCTTATCGCCTAAGTACATCTTCAGGAATAAGCTTTGAAATTAACGCTCACCTTGAGAGTTCAAAGTTTGCCAGCTCGTCTATTAACGACGGCGGAAACGATCCTGCATTACTAGAGGTCGGTACTTTCCCGGGCTTAGCCCTGTAGTATTTTCGGAGTTGATGGGATTGATTTCTGGATTCAATGTCTTTGTTTTGTTTTTAGCGTTTGGAGCGCAGGTTTTATACCGGCGCTCCTTTCGCTTTTCAAGGTTTTTATTTTGGCAGAAATTTGGTGAGGTTATTTTTAAGAAATCACTGAAGCTCTTGTGGATTTTAGCCGGAGCTTTTATCTTGATTATTTTTCTTCGGGATTCTTTCTTGCAATATCAGGCTTGGCTTGAAGGCCCTATGAGATTTGCTTTGCCGCCTTATCGCAGCCTGGCTTATTTTTTTTCTTATATTGGAACACGGTTTCTTTCGCCGTGGCTGCTTTCTTTTGTAGTTTCTTTTATAATAAGTCGATTGGCCAAATGGTTGAACAGGCGTTTCGAGGGTAGATTTTTCGAAGAAGAAGAAATTGACCTTATTGCCTTGGGAGTTTTTTTGAGCGGTTACCCGGGTTTTTTGGTTTATTTGGTCGCCATTCTTGTCCTCGGGGTTTTGATTGCTTTGATATACACTTTGTTTTCTTTAGGAAAGTTACCACTTTATTTTTTTTGGTTACCACTCGCTATTTTTGTTATTATTTTAATGGACTGGATTATACCGAAAATCGGTTTTGAATCTTTCTTTGGCCAGTTTATTTTAGGAGATTTCGCGGGATTAATTTTTGGGCCTATTAAGTAATTTATGAGATTGCCCATACCAGTAGATCAACTTAAAAATCATTTGATTCGGGAAGGACTGATTACAGCCGAGAAGTTTAACAGTTTAACAGATGAGGCAAAAAGGAAAAACCAAGACTTGCTGGATTTGATTGTTTCTCAGGGTGTGGCTGAGATTGACTACCTTTATAATATTATCGCTTCAATTTTGAGTGTGTCTTTAGCTAGGCTTGAAGCTCGGAAAATTGATAGGGATACGGTGAATGTTTTGTCGGAGGAGATAGCTCGACAAAGAGAGGCGATTGTTTTTGGCAGGGAAGCGGACGGGAGCTACAACGTGGCAATGGCTGATCCGAGTAATTTAGAAACAATCAAGTTTTTAACTCAGCACCTTCAGGCTCGGATCAATCCCTTTCTTGCGACGGTGACCGATCTCAATAAGGGTTTTTCAATTTATGGTTCCCAATCGACGCAGGATTTTAAGAGGTTGATTGAGGAGAACATTCAAGAGTCGCTTCGGGGACAGGCGAAGACGGTAGAGGAAGCGGCAGCGCTTTTACCGATCGTTTCTATTGTAGATAATCTTCTTTCCTACGCTATTTCTTCGAGGGCTTCCGATATCCACCTGGAAGTTTTGGAGGATGTAACACTGGTTCGTTATCGCGTTGACGGTATTTTGTTTGAGATTCTTAGAATCCCAAAAGCGATCCATGCAGCCCTTGTTGCCAGAATTAAGATTCTTTCAGGACTAAAGATTGATGAGCACTATAAGCCTCAGGACGGCCGTTTTCATTATCAAATTG
>JAKALK010000034.1 GCA_021813155.1 bacterium | reverse complement strand
GCCGGCCCAGCTGTATCTTTATAAGGATCGCCCACCGTATCTCCCGTCACCGCCGCCTTATGAGCTTCAGACCCTTTGCCTCCAAAGTTACCAGACTCAATATATTTTTTCGCGTTATCCCAAGCTGCTCCACCCGAAGTCATTGAAATCGCCACAAAAAGTCCCGATATAATTGCTCCAATCAATAAACCTCCAACCGCCTTAGCCCCAAAAAGCAGCCCTACTAAAACCACCGCGACAACCGGCACCAAGGCGGGCACAACCATTTCTCGAAGAGCAGCGCGAGTTACAATATCCACCGCTTTGCCATACTCCGGCTTTTCTTTTCCTGTCATCAGTCCTTTTATTTCCCGAAATTGCCTCCTAATCTCCTCTACAATCGCTCCCGCCGTCTTCCCCACTGCTCTCATCGCGATTGAACCAAAAAGATAGGGCACGGCCGCCCCAAGCAATAGACCCACTAAAACCATCGGATTCTTTAGTTCAAAAACCATATTCTCAAATTCCCGTGAATATTCACCAAAAAGCACTAAAGCGGCTAAACCAGCCGAAGCAATTGCGTAACCCTTTGTCACCGCTTTTGTGGTATTTCCTACAGCATCCAAAGCATCCGTCGCTTCTCTCACTTCTTTCGGCGCTCCAGTCATCTCTGCTATCCCTCCAGCGTTATCCGTGATCGGTCCGAAAGAATCAATAGCCACAATAATCCCTGCCACCGAAAGCATCGCCGTCGCCGCTATCGCCACGCCATAAAGACCCGCTAAGGAAAAAGCTACTAGAATTCCCAAAACAATAATCACTATCGGAAGGATTGTCGCCTCCATCCCCATTGCAAGCCCCATAATGATATTGGTGCCGTGTCCAGACCTAGAAGCTTCAGCGATATTTCTAACCGGCCGATATTTCTTCGCTGTATAGTAATCAGTTACCCAAACCATAAGCGCCGTCACTGCTAAACCCACCAAACTCGCCCCAAAAATACTTCCAGCCTGCTCTGGAAAATAACGATTAGCGGCCCAGTAAAAAAGTACGGCCGATATTAACATCGAAACCACGAGGCCTTTATAGAGGGCGCCCATAATTGATTGGCTCTTTCCAAGTTTCACAAAGAAGCTTCCAATAATTGACGCCACAATCGCGAGACCTCCTAAAACCAGTGGGAAGTAAACTTGACCGCCAGAGAAACTCACAACGCCGATCAAAAGAGCTGCCGTTAGTGTTACGGCATACGTTTCAAAAAGATCGGCTGCCATCCCCGCACAATCGCCAACATTGTCTCCAACGTTATCGGCAATCACTCCAGGGTTTCTAGGATCATCCTCAGGAATACCCGCCTCAATTTTACCCACCAAATCTGTGCCCACATCCGCCGCCTTCGTAAAAATTCCACCCCCTAATCGAGCAAATACCGAAACTAAAGAACTACCAAATGCCAAACCTAGTAACGCCCTAGTATCTAAAAACAACCCATAGAAAGCCACCACTGCTAAAAGCCCCAAACCTACCACCAAGAAACCCGTCACCGAACCTCCCAAAAAAGCTACCCGAAACGCATCCCCCAACCCCCGGCGAGCTGCCTCGGTCGTCCGAGAATTAGTATCAACCGCCGTCATCATTCCCAGATAACCTGCCGCTACCGAGAAAAAGGCCCCGACTAAAAATCCTAGCGCCGTCTTCCAAGAAATAGTAACTAGAATAATTAGAGCCATTACAACCGCCACATAAGCAACCGTTTTATTCTGCCTCCTTAAATAACTTTTTGATCCTTCCTTGATTGCATTTTTAATCTCCAAAACCTTGCCACTCCCATCTGGAAATTTTTTTATCGTTTTGATTAAAAACCCGCTAAAACCTATAGAAATTAAAGCTAAAACTAGAGATAAAACCATGTTTGTATTTACTTTAAAGAGCGACCTTAATTATTTTGGGTTATTCATCGTTATTTCCCTCACTCTTCTCTTTCGCCCCTTCAAAAGACTCTTCCGAAGAATCGTCGCCGGCCACCCCTCCCTCTTGCACCTCTTCAGGTCTATTTTGAGACCGAACATCAATCTTCCAACCGGTTAGTCTCGCCGCCAATCTCACGTTCTGCCCTCCCCTCCCAATCGCCAAACTTAACTGATCCTCTGGCACAAAAACTCTCGCTTCCCTCCGCGGCAAAATCTCAACTCCACGCACCTTGGCTGGCGAGAGTGAGTTTGCAATAAATTTCTCTGGGTCGTCTGACCATTCAATGATATCGATCTTTTCATTCCCAAGTTCGTTATTAACCACCATCACTCTTGTCCCACGCTGACCAACTAAAGCTCCCACTGGGTCTACTCCCTCTTGATTAGAAGTCACTGCTAATTTCGTTCTATTCCCAGGTTCACGAGTAATCGCCTTAATCTCAATTATTCCTTCAGCTAGTTCCGGGACTTCAGCTTCAAAAAGCTTAGAAACAAATTTCGGATGAGACCGAGAAAGAACAATTCCTGGCAACTTTGTATCATCTTGAACTGCTAAAACCAAAAATCGAAGTCTCTCCCCTGGCCGATAATGTTCTCCGGGGATTGACTCGTTCGCAAACATCACTCCAACCGTCCGCCCTAAATCAACGTAAACATGCCCGCGCTCGAACCTTTGCACCACACCGCTTACAACTTGATCTTCCTTATTCCTCCATTCTTTAAGAATTGAATCTCTCTCAGAACCCCGAAGTTTTTGAAAAATCACCTGTTTGGCCGCCTGGGCCGCGATTCTTCCAAAATCCTCATGAGTTTCAAGAGGGAAAACTAGCTCCTCTCCTAATAAAATATCAGGCTTAATTTTCCTCGCCTCATCAATAAAAATATGCCTCTCTGGATTATAGCGGGGCAGCTTCGCTTCTTTATCAGCCGGGACTTCCGCCGCAGGAGTTATTTCTCCTTCTCCTTCTTCTCCCGACTCTTCAACAACTCGGACTGTAGTTTCATCAACCGCCGTTTTAACTTGCCAAAACTTTACCTGACCCGACTTCGTATCTAGTTTCGCCCTAATAATTTCTCCCCTCTCGCCGTACTCTTTTTTATAAGCAGCCGCAATCGAAAACTCAATCGCCTCCAGAACCTGCTCTGGCTCGATTCCTTTCTCCTCAGCAATTTGAGTCACTATTTTATTTAAACTTTTTGCATCAAACATATATTTAGAAATAAAGTCCGCTTCAAAGCGGACCTCTCTGTCACCATTTTAGTCTAATATTTTATAGAACAATGTCAAGCAAAAATGGGAAGGGCCGCTGTCTGTTTCGAAAGAGACAGCGGCCGTCTTACTGCAAGTAGGCTCGGAGTGATTTGGATCGAGAAGCGTGGCGGAGCCGCCGGATTGCTTTCTCTTTTATCTGTCTAATCCTCTCTCGGGTTAGACAGAAGCGTATCCCGATCTCCTCAAGCGTCAGCGCCTTATCTCTGCCAAGACCGAAGTAAAGAGAGATTACCTCCGCCTCTCTGGGAGTTAATGTTTCAAGCGCTTTTTCAATCTCAAGACGCAAAGAGTTCCTCTCCAACTCAGCATCTGGCGGCGGGGAACTTTCATCCTCTAGAACATCTATGAGACTGTTATCTTCAGAGGTCGAGAAGGGCGCGTCGAGCGAAAGGTGACCATTCGAAATACTCATCGTGCCAGAAACTTCTTCGTCCGAGAGTTCCATTTCGCCTGCAATCTCGTTTGGAGTTGGCTCTCTCCCCAATCTCTGCTCTAAGCGCGCCGCCACTTTGCCAATTTTGTGAAGTACCCCCACTCGATTCAGAGGCAACCGCACAATCCTCGACTGCTCGGCGAGCGCCTGCAAGATCGCTTGACGGATCCACCAAACCGCATACGAGATGAATTTAAACCCGCGCGACTCGTCGAAACGCTTAGCGGCCCTGACAAGCCCAACATTGCCCTCATTGATCAAATCCTCCAAGGACAAGCCTTGATTTTGATACTGCCTGGCGACGGACACTACAAACCTCAAATTTGCCTTCACCAAACGATCCAAGGCCCACTGGTTTCCCAGCTTAACCTGCCTCGCCAGTATCCTCTCTTGGGGCCGCTCTAAAATAGACGTCTCGCCAATCTCCTTGAGGTAAAGATCCAAAGATCGCCCGCTCTCCCGATATTTCCTCGAAGTGCGTACACCAAAAATATCCACGTCATCACCTCCTTCCTATAGATTGATGTCAAAACACCCTCTGCTTTAAAGTAACCAAAACTTAGAAAGTAAGTCAATTATCGGGAGTCGAAAAATAGCAGTTGACTTCTATAAAGATATCGTTTAAAATTCAACTAACCTAGTAATTCCTCCTAAAACTTCTCCGAAACAAAGTCATCAAACTGATCTATCGTTTCCTTTTTTAAATCATCGGAAAACGAACTTCCAACTTGTGAGCTTCACATCTCTCGATGCCTCCCTGGCGGAACTGGCAGACGCGCAGGCTTCAGGAGCCTGTGAGAGTAATCTCATAGAGGTTCAAATCCTCTGGGAGGCACCAAAACAAGCCAAACCCTTATTCATTGCGTAACCTAACAATCTAATGATAAAAAAATTCAATACCCGCTCGCCAAAGACCAAGTCTACTGAGCTTAAATCTGAAAAAATCCTAACCAAACCAGGAGCCTTCCTTAAATTTGTGCCCTTGGGCGGTCTCGAGGAAATTGGCCGCAATATGATGTTCTTCGAATATCAAAACGAAATCGTTGCGATTGACGCTGGCCTCCAATTCCCCGAAGAAGAAACACCAGGAATTGATTTCATCATCCCAAACGTAAGCTATCTAGAATCCAAGAAGGCCAACATTCAAGCCTTAATTATCACCCACGCTCACTACGATCACATCGGCGCCATTCCTTATATCATTCAAAAACTCGGCAATCCGCCTATCTACTGCACTTCTCTCACTAAAGCTCTGATCGAAAAACGCCAGGAAGATTTCCCCAACTTACCCAAACTAAACATTATCATCGTCAAAAACGGAGACATCGTCAAACTCTCAAACCATTTTGAGGCTGAGTTTTTTGGCATCGCTCACACCATCCCCGAATCCACTGCCGTCTTCTTAAAAACCCCTGTTGGCAACATAGTGAATTTGGGTGACTTTAAGATCGAATACGACGCCCACGGTCATCCCGAAGACACCGCCGATCTCGAACGAATTGGTAAAAAAGGCGTCCACGTCTTCACTATCGACAGCACCAACGCCGACAAACCCGGCCATTCCGAATCCGAACGAACTGTAGAAAAAAACCTTGAAGATCTTTTCCGAAGCGCCGAGGGACGAATTATTGTTGCTATGTTCGCTTCGGTATTAACCCGTATTAATGAGGTTATCAAGATCGCCTCTAAATTAGGCCGAGTAGTCGCCCTATCAGGCTATTCTATGAAATCTAATGTCGAAATTGCCAAACGCCTAGGTTTCATTAAGGCCGACAAAGACACTATTATCCCGATTGAAGAGGTTCATAAATACAGAGACAACAAAGTTCTTATTCTCTCTACTGGCGCCCAAGGAGAAACCAATGCCTCGCTAATGAAAATTATCAATGGCGAACATCGCCACATCCGCATTAAACCCAGCGACACCGTCGTTTTCTCAGCTTCAGTTATCCCGGGAAACGAAAGAAGCGTCCAAACCTTGAAAGACAATTTAGCCCGCCAGGGAGCCATTATTTATACCTCCGACATTATCGACATTCACGCCTCCGGCCACGCTCCGAAAGATGACTTGAAACTGGCTATGAAACTTCTAAATCCTAAGTTCTTAATTCCTGTCCACGGCTACTTCTACAAACGATCTATTAACGCCCAGTCGGGTGTTGAGATTGGTATCTCAAGAAAAAATATCTTTCTAATGGATAACGGCCAAGTCGCCGAAATCACCAAGGACACCTTCGCTATTACCAAAGAAACCGTCCCCGCTTCCTACGTTATGGTAGATGGACTGGGAGTGGGAGATGTCGAAGAAGTTGTCCTCCGCGATCGCAAAGCCCTAGCTCAGGAAGGAATGGTAGTTATCATCATCACCCTAGATCGAAAACGCTCTAAACTCATCAAGAGTCCCGACATCATATCGCGCGGCTTCATTTATATAAAAGAAAACCAGGAAATTTTAGAAGAGGTCCGGAAAAAAATCCGAGCGCTCATCACCCGCCTTCCCAACTACCAACCCTTAGAGTCGGACTATCTAAAAACTCTCATCCGCGACCAAGTCGGCCAATTCTTGTATAATAAAACCAAACGCCGACCCATGATCCTGCCCGTCGTTATAGAAATTTAAAATGAAACCGGTTCTAGTTTCCGGAATTCAACCTTCCGGCCGCCTCCATCTCGGTAATTATTTAGGCGCCTTAAAAAACTTCGTTGATCTTCAAAACTCAGGTAAATATGAGTGCTTCTTTTTTATCGCTGACCTCCATTCGCTAACTGAAGAATTTAACCCTAAAGAAAAATCAAAACAAATTTTAGAGCTCACTGCGGATTTCTTGGCTGCCGGCCTCGATCCCAAAAAATCCGTCATCTTCCAGCAATCCCAAGTCCCAGCTCACTCCGAACTCGCCTTCATTTTAAACACCATCACTCCTATGGGCGAACTCGAAAGAATGACTCAATACAAAGACAAAAGCCAGAGACAACCAGAAAACATAAATGCAGGCCTTTTTGATTATCCTGTTCTCATGGCAGCAGACATTCTTCTTTATGACGCAAAAGTTGTACCGACAGGAGATGACCAAAACCAGCACCTTGAGCTTACAAGAACACTTGCGCGTAAGTTCAACTCGCGATTCGAGAAAACACTCATTGAACCAAAAAATCTACACACTAACACCCCGCGCATTATGGATCTGCGCGTACCGGGCAAAAAAATGTCTAAATCCGATCCAAGCGGATGCTTGTTTATCGACGACTCGCCAGAAGAAATAGAAACAAAATATAAAGCAGCTACAACAGATTCTCATACATCCATTGAGTACGATCCTAATAATAGACCCGGTATGAGTAATCTTATAAGTATCTACGCCTCACTTTCTGGCAATGAAAACCGCGAAGTAGAAAAAATCTTTCGCGGCAAATCCTACTCCGAATTCAAATCCGCCCTTGCTGAACTTACAATAAATTATTTCTCCAACTTCCGAAAAAATAAGAAAATATTACTGGCCAAACCTCGTGCCCTAGCAACTACCCTAAACGCCGGCTCCAAAAAAGCCTCGCAAATCGCCTCCAAAAAAATCCTGAAAATCAAAAAAGTAGCTGGTCTATCTATTTAAATCCCGCCAGCCTAAGAAACCTCTTCACATAAGGGTGCCAACTGGAATTAATCCCATTAAACCAACGAGCTTCTGAACTTTGCGGATCAAGCACTGCATTCTTTCTCCCCGCTACCTCAATCAAGTAAACCGCCGAAACAGTATGAGAAGTTGATCCCCTAAAGTATCCCCGTTTTGAAAAATACTCGCCTACCCCTAACTCCCTCATCACCTTACCCTTGAGTCCCGTCTCCTCCCGAAGTTTTCTTAAGGCCGCCTGAGCTAGTTTTTCATTTTTAAAAACCCTCCCCCCGGGCAAAAACCACTTACCTTTCTCGGGTTCATTAACACGTTTCACTAAAAGAAAGGCGTGCTTTTGCCTGTCTGCAACCACTAAGTCAACGCACACAACTGGGGTTGAGGCCTGAATCTTTTTATATAGACCTACCGGCAATCTCCCAATAATTTTCATACTCTAAAAACTACAACTTAAACTCATTTAACTTTCCTGACCCCCACCCAAACCTCACCCTCATCCATTTTAGTTATTACCTCGGCTTCAAACTTTTCGGGTCTGCCGTAGCTAATAACCTTTGCACCAACTTCTTTTTTCAACACTACCTCGTTTTTAAGAACTGTGTCTTTTAAAACATCCGGCAAAGCTAGCATCAAAGCCACCGTTGTTTGAGGTGTTAACCCGGCTTTTTGCCTTAAATCCTGAACAGCTCGAATTAACTCCCTCAAAAGTCCTTCTTCTTTAAGTTCCTGGGTGATGGTACCGTCCAGCCAAACCTCATCCTTTATTTTAGAATCCGAAACTACTTTTTTGACATTCACCTCGTCTTGAAGCACTTGAAACAACTGAGTATAAGAAAACTTTGTCTTAATCCTCATCTCAAGCAACGGCTGTCTCACCCTCACTCCCATCTCGGCTCTCTTGGCCAAACCAAAAGCTGCCAAACTTCTCACCTTTTCCATTTCACTTATCAACCTTGTATCACTCGCTCTTACTTTTATAGCCGCCGGCCAATCTTCTACGTGAACAGAATTATTTTCTCCCAAAACATTCCAGAGAATTTCTGCAAAGAATGGATTAAATGGCGCTATTATTTTTAAAACCGAAGCTAAAACGTAGCCTAAGGTCGCCGAGCACGCCTCGAAATCCTTGTTATTTTCCGGCTTTTGTAGTCGCCTTCTTGAACGCCGAATATACCACCTCGAAAGATCGTCCACCAACTTCTCAATCTCAAGCGCCGCCTCCCGAACCTGATATGCATCAAAAAATTTCGTGGCCTTCTTAATCGTTTCCTTTAGTCGCATCAAGATCCACTGATCCAAAATATTCTCTGCTTTTGACTCATGATTTATAATTTTTGGCTTCTTTTCTGCGTAGGTTTTGTAAAACACCAATGAATTCCAAAGAATTAAATGAAGCCTTCTATAGGTTTTTAAAATCTCCTGCTCGTCGAAATTCTTTGGTTCACCCGGCGGCGTCGCCGTATAAAAATACCACCGCACCGCATCCATCCCATATTTCTCAGCCATTACCCATGGATCCACCACATTTCCCTTCGACTTCGACATCTTCTGCCCGTACTTATCATTAATATGCCCCAAACAAATCACATTTTTATACGGCTCTCCTTCCCCTAAAGCCGTGGCCACTGCAAGAAGCGTATAAAACCACCCTCGCGTCTGATCCACCGCTTCCGAAATATAATCCGCCGGAAACTCCAATTTTTCCTTCGAAAAAGGATGGTGGATTTGAGCAAACGGCATACTACCCGAATCAAACCAAACATCAGCTAGTTCTTTTACCCTCCTCGCCTCGCCGCCGCATTTTTGGCACTTCAATTTGACTTCATCAATATAGGGCCGGTGTAAATCCACTTCCCCGGTTTCATCTCGCGGAACACATTTAAAATTCACCTTCTCGCACTGCCCCACTTTAATAAAATCCTTCCCCCTCCTTTCTTTTTCCGAAATCGCTTCACCCTGTGTCCAACCCGCCATTGCTTGCGAAAGCATCCAAATCGGATATTCATGACTTACAACTAAAATTTTCTTGTCCTTATACTTTTTCTCAACTTCAGAAATAAAATCCCACAACCGAGCCCTTAAATCCTTAAGATTTTCACCTTTTTCGGGAGTCTTTAAAAACTTATCTTCAAATGTCGGTAAAAACTTATGGTACTCCCGCTCCGGCCTCTCCGAAAAAACACCTGTATTTATATCCTTAAGCCTTAAATCAAAATTAATCTTCTTAATTCCCAAAACCTTCGCAGTTATCTTTGCGGTTTCTTGAGTTCTTAAAACTGGCGACGCAAAAACTATGTCGATTTTTTCCTTCTTTAAAAGCTCCGCCAACCTTATTACCTGCTGGGTTCCCTTATCAGTCAAATGATATTTGCCCTTGCCGTAATCACTAATCCCTAAAAGCTGGGTTTCACTCTCCCCGTGCCTCATCAGCAAATATTCATTCCTCCCGCCGCCTGCTTTAAGCGAAGTCGAAAGGCTTGCCTTTTTGTTCAAATCTTCCAAGCCTTCCACTGCTTCTGTATGCCCGCATTTTTTACATTCCCAAATCGGCAGCGGTGTTCCCCAATATCTCTCTCGCGAAAAATTCCAGTCTTTGATATCGCGAAGCCATTCGCCAAACCGGCCGTTTTTAATATGTTCCGGCACCCAATTTATTTTCTGGTTATTCGCAATCAATTGTTTTTTTAACTTTGACATCGCCACAAACCACGATGAGCGCGCATAATACAAAAGCGGGGTCCCGCATCTCCAGCAATGTGGATACTCGTGCTTATACTGTTCGATCTTTAAAAGATTTTTATTCTTCTCTAAGTGACCAAAAATTTTCTTCTCCGTCTCCTTAGATTTCACAAACAATCCCGTAAGTCCTTTTATATCTTTTATAAACTTCCCCGCTTCATCCACCGTATGATGCTGCGGTAAACCCACTTTCACGCCCA
>JAKALK010000033.1 GCA_021813155.1 bacterium | reverse complement strand
CACGAAGTTTTATCCAAAGAGAAAAGTTTTTCGGAAGAAATTAGTAGATTGACAAGTGAAGGCAAGGAGCCGGATTTTAGTAGAGCGGTAGAACAAGAGAGGGGGATGAAACTCGTTGATGAAATTTACAAAGTTAATCGCGATTCCTTCAAAAATAAAGAAGAAATAATTGATTTGTTTGTAGAAGCTCAAGTTACTGGGAAGCTAATGAAAGTAGGACGCCTTATCGAAAAAACTTTTGGAAAAGGAAGTTTTAGAAAATTAGGAAAAGGAGAACTGAAAGTAGAAAAACATGAGCTAGAATGATTTAATCAACGATTTCATTCTCGCCTCCAAAATCGACGCAATATAAAATCACAAGTCGAAATTTGAATCTAAAAGTCGAAACAAAATAAAAAACCTATGAAAATATTTTTAAGAGTATCCGCCATCTCGGCTATTGTTCTTGGAGCAGTTTTTGTGGTCGCAGGCATCTGGGGGATTTCGTTTACCCATACAAACGTCGCTAGAGAAAAAATAGTCACGACCGACGACTCTTCAATCCCTGGCGTTCCTGTTCGCGGGCCGCTCACCCTTAAAGCTCAGGCCGACGTTATTCGCCACCATGTTTTAACAACTACCGGCGACAAAACTTTCGCCGAGATGCCGCGGCAGATTCAAAAAGTAGATGCAAATGGAAAATCAGTTTTGGATTCTGAGGGCAAACCGGTTATGGTTTCAAACACCGCTCGCGACCTTTGGATCACCGCCACCACACTTATTACCGCTCTAAATTTCGCTATTTTCGTCTACGTCTTTTCCGGCTTCGTCGTGATCTTTGGGCTATTGCTAATCTGGGCCGGCTTCGTTATCTTCATAGTCAACAAAAAACTCCACCCTTCTAATCAGATTTAGTTTTATAAGTGTGTTTTAACCGTTGTGTTGATATTAAGAATTGCTAACTAAATTAGCATCCCAAAATGCCGATTTTGAATTTTGTAAACTCCTTTATTTAGCTATATATTTAACCTATGGACGAGATTCAAGGGCTCAAAATAGAAATTGAGAAAATTAAAGAGAGAAACCGGCGAGTTGAGGATGATAAAGCTTGGGAGACGAGTTGGTTTCGGCGAGTTTTAATCGCAGTTTTAACTTACGCCGTGATTGTTATTTTTTTCTTCGTGGCGAAGTTGCCCGAACCATTTATCAATGCCGTGGTTCCGACCGCGGGTTTTATTCTTTCGACAATTTCGGTGTCTTTTTTCAAAAAGATTTGGCTGAAGAATAGAAACAAATGATTTATCAGGAGTATACCTGTGGGGAGGACATTCGGTTGAGCTCAGCCGAATGTCCCTGCCGAATCCGTCGAAGGACTTGTCCTGAGCGATTTATGGTGAGCGAAAGTCGAACCAAGCCGAAGGGCAAATTATGATTATTTATCCTGAGCTCGCCGAAGGAGGTATTTGGATAGGTAGGTGGAGCTTAATTTTGGCTTGGAAAGTTATCCACATTGACTGACCAAAAGGTCAGTTTCTATAATATAAGGTATGAAAAGCCTTATAACCGATCGCCAAAAAGAGCTCCTTCAGTTGGTTTATGAGCATACGCGAGATAATGGCTATTCTCCAAGCCTCGAAGAAATGAGAGGCTATTTAGGGGTTTCTTCAAATCAGGCCGTACTTGATTTACTTAAAAAGCTCGAAAATGAGAACCTTGTACATAGGGATTCTTCTGCGCGGAGCTTAAAAATAACTTTTGCTGGATTTAAAACATTAGGTGTTTCTCCGTTAATCGCAAACTTAGGTGTCACGAAAGCTGGTGCGCCGCTCGAAATGGTAGAAATTTCAGGAGAGTGGGAAACTACCGCGACCTCTGATGTATCTTTTCTAAAAGATGAAATATTTATCCTTAAAGTTTCCGGTGATTCTATGGTTAACGCAGGTATAGACGACGGAGACGCTGTTTTAGTAAAATCTCAAAAAGAATTCATATCTGGTGACATTGTGTTGGCGGGTATTGGAGACGGATCAACCATAAAGCGTTTTATTTCCGAAGATCGACCGCCTTACGTTTATTTAAAACCAGAAAACCCAAAGTATGGAAATATTGTCTTCACCGATGAGGTTCAGTTAAAAGGCAAGGTCATATCAATATTAAAAGAAGGTTCTTGGAAGTCAATAAAATAATATGCCCACAAAAAAACCAAGTAGGACTGAAGAAATTATCACGAAAGTTTTTGGAAACTCAGAAACTATTTTTGGTTTGAAAGAATTTGAAGGGATTGATATCAATAAAGTTCTGGAAATTACCGAAGACGAAAAAGATCGTTACTATATTAAAGATTTAAAATCCGGTAAGTTGCGTTTTGTTTTTGACGAAAAGAAGGGGACGGGTAAGCCGGAAGAAATTGTCCGGCAACTTTGGCTCCATAAATTAAATACTCACTATAAATATCCCCTAGACCGGATGGATACAGAAAAAAGTATTCACTTTGGTCGAGAAATTCATAGCAAGGCGGTTGATGTTGTTGTGTATAAACCCGATAAAATTACTCCCTATATCCTCGTTGAAGTAAAAGCTCCAACAGAGAGCAAAGGCATAGAACAGCTAAAAAGTTATATAAGTGCCGAGGGAGCAGAAATTGGTGTTTGGTCAAATGGTGGGAAGAGAATAATTCTATACCGCCCTTATCCAAGAGAATTTAACGATACTCTCCCGGACTTACCGTCGGCTGATAAAACCATCGATGATTTGCTGGAAGAAAAGAAAACTTATTTCGAATATACAACTTCAAAAGTAAGTTTAAAGGACGTCGTCGAATCAATGGAGGAATTAGTGCTTGCTAATGCTGGCGTTGATGTGTTTACCGAAGTCTTTAAATTAATTTATGCCAAACTTTATGATGAACACGAGGCAAAAATAAATAGAAAAGACAAAGAAGTCCATTTTAGAAAATATCGTGATCCCTCAAAAACCTATTCAGTCATTAACGATCTCTTTAAGAACGCTGTTAAAAAGTGGCCGGGTACTTTTTACGAACAGGAAAATATAAACCTTTCCATTGAGCACCTTTCAATTGTTGTTGGTGAGCTAGAACGCACCCGTCTTTTTGGCTCTGATCTTTCAATTATCGACGAGGCGTTTGAGCACTTAATTCCTGAAGTTGCAAAAGGTAAAAAGGGACAATATTTTACACCTCGCCACGTGATTAATATGGCCGTGAAGATGCTTGATCCTAAGCCAAGCGAAAATGTCATTGATCCAGCTGCTGGCTCAGGAGGATTTTTAATTAGTGCGATGTATAAGGTAAAAGATGAACATCTCGATGGTTCAGAAGAAGCGATGCGAGAATACGCTCGAGAACATATTTGGGGCATTGATTTTGCTGAGGAAATTTCGAAGGTTTCAAGGGCGTTAATGCTTATAGCCGGAGATGGCCGGTCGCATATGTTTAAATTGAATTCACTTGATCCTCGTGAGTGGCAGGGAGAAGATGGGCAATTGCTTGATGCTCGTTCAAAGCTTCAAACGAGATTAATGAATTTAGGTTCGACCGCTGATAACGCCGAGAACAAAAAAACTTTTCACTATATGGATTTTGATGTTCTTTTGACCAACCCTCCTTTTGCCGGAGAAATTAAAGATCAGGGAATATTAAGGCAATATTTCTTTGGTAAAAAGAAAGGGAAACTCGTAAACAAAGTCGAGCGCCATATTTTATTTATTGAGCGCACTTTAGATATGATCCGTCCTGGTGGGCGTATGGCAATTGTTTTACCCCAAGGAGTTTTGAATAATACCAACATGGAAAATATTCGGGAGTATCTTTTTGATAAAGCTAGAATTCTAGCGGTAGTGGGGCTTCACGGAAATACTTTCAAGCCACACACCGGAACTAAGACGAGTGTTTTGTTTTTGCAAAAATGGGGCGCAGGAGCAGGCGAGCCGCCAAAAGACTATCCGATCTTTATGGCAGTGTCTAAAAAGGGAGGAAAAGATAATTCTGGTGATTATGTTTACAAAAAAGATAAGGATGGAAATTATGTTCACGACACCAAAGGCCGCAAAGTACTTGATCACGACTTAGACGAAATCGCGGATGGGTTTGTGAAGTTTGCAAAAGAACACAAATTAGAATTTTAAATATATCAAGATGAATTTTACTTGTCCTTATTGCAATCATCATACTACTATCACAAGTCCCAACTATTTTTCACATTGGGAGAAAATTCAAATTATTAAGTCTGATAAGGGAGAAGTTGGTGTCTACGTCGTAGCGATTACTTGTCCAAATAAGGATTGCGGGAGATTGTGGCTACGGTTAGACTTGCATACGAGTTACAATCAATATGGAGATTGGAAGATGGGCGAATCCATTCAAACTTGGCAACTCCTGCCGGAGTCAGAAGCAAAAGTATTGCCGGATTATGTCCCTAAGCCTATAAGCGATGATTATTATGAGGCTTGTCGAATTCGCGATCTAAGTCCAAAGGCGTCTGCTACGCTTTCACGGCGATGTCTTCAAGGGATGATACGAGATTTTTGGAAAATCTCGAAGCCAAAACTCAAGGAAGAAATTGAAGAGCTAAAAAATCTTATTGATGTTTCGACTTGGGAAGCGATTGATTCTGTAAGGAATGTTGGAAATATTGGGGCGCACATGGAAAAAGATATTAACCTTATTATTGACGTCGAGCCCGAAGAGGCGCAACTTCTTATTGGGCTGATCGAGCAACTTGTAGAGGATTGGTATATACAAAAGCATGACAGAGAAGAAAGGATGAAGAAAGTAAAACAATTAGCAGAAGATAAAAAGTTAAAGAAAAATTTATGATTTCTTTTTCCGTAATCCAAAAATCTCAGCTTGAAGGTGCGAAACGAATTGATGCGGAATACTATCAGTCGGAGTTTTTGGACACGAAAAAATCTCTATTATCAAAGGAGCACGTAATTTTAGGCGAGCATGCGTTTGTAACCGATGGAGAGCATGGCTCTGTCGATTTTCTAGAGAAAGGAGTTAAATATTTGACTGCAGAAAATATAAATTTAGGTTTTTTAGCTTTAAAGGATGTTCGTTTTGTTTCGGATGCAGTCAATACTCGTAATAAGAGAGCAGAACTGAAAAAGGGGGATGTGACACTTTCAATTAAGGGCACTGTAGGCACTTCCGCAATTATTTTTGACGATGACCTGCCGGCAAATATGAATCGGGATGTTTCTCGTATACATATAAAAGATTCCATTAATCCATTCTTTCTCACTGCTTTTCTGAATAGTAGATATGGACAAGGACAAACGCTAAGAGAATCTTCTGGGAATGTTCAGCAAATGATTACGCTTAGTAGAATTAGAGAGCTAATCGTACCGATTTTTGGTGATAAATTTAATCAAGAAATTGAGTACACAATTAATAAAGCAAGAAAACTCCTAAAAGACAGTAAGAGCTTTTACTCCCAAGCCGAAAATTTACTTTTAGAAGAACTAGGGCTAAAGGACTTTGCGCACGCGGACGAGTTGTATGGTGTGATAAGGCTTTCAGAAGCTAAAAAAGCAAATCGAGTCGACGCAGAATATTTCCAGCCGAAGTATGAAAAATTAGTTTCGGTTATACAAAAAAATAAGGGAGAGCCACTTGGCAGTTTGATAACACTGAAAAAAGGCTTTGAGCCGGGAAGTGAGGCATACCAAGAGGAAGGGAAAATTTTTATTCGGGTTAGCAGTTTATCAAAAAATGGTTTAGAGGATAAAGATCAAAAGTATTTGAGTGAAAAATTGTACGAGAAACTTAAAAAAGAGTATGAGCCAAAGAAGGGTGAGATTTTACTCACAAAAGACGCATCGCCAGGAATAGCATACGCCCTAATTGAATCGATCCAGGGAATTATTTCCGGTGGTATATTGCGATTAAAATTGAAAGAAGATGTTATTTCCGAATATATTGCTCTTTGTATAAATTCAATAGTCGGTCAAATGCAAGTCGAAAGAGATTCTGGTGGATCAATTATTGCTCACTGGAAACCCGAGCAAGTTAAGAGTTTGCTCATTCCAGTTTTGCCTAGAGTAGCGCAAGAGAAAATTGCCGATTTGGTCCGAAAATCTCACGAAGCCCGCAAAAAATCTAAAGAGCTGCTCGAAGAAGCCAAGCATAAGGTCGAAGAAATGATTGAAAACCAAAATGTTTGACATTAAAAATTATCTCACTCTAATTTTAATCAAGATTGGATTGACTAAGCCTAAAAAAATTGGAATTAAATTAGAGAATGGCAGTAAAATTACTATTAGAAACAGTAAAATTTCTGGTTTCGATACGGCAATAGACGCAAAAAATATAAGTGATTTTAGGAGCGAGAACAATTCGCTTGACGGTTGATCAACTTTCTTTTTCCCATGGAAAATAGGGAATTAATTTCAGAAATAAAGGATAAACTTAAATTTGCAACAACGATTGCTATATTTTTTGCCGGTGCCATGCATTATTTTTTTAGTATTTATGATCCGACTAGGTCAAATCAAGTTGCACTTCAGTATTCCTTTGCAGTTGTCGCTTATCTTCTTAGTTATATCTTTTTTGAATTAGTAAAAAATGACGCGGATCCAGTTTTTCTTAGCTACTCAAATCATCTCCTTCTTTTAGGTTTTGTTATTTTCTTAATGCCGTTGGGATATATAGTTACTTTAAAAAACGAGTTAACGGCATTCGAGACTTTATTTTTCAAGATATCTATATGGGGAGTGCTTTTATTTCCAATCTTTATTTTTGCATCTATATTTTTTTGTTGGCTGTGGGTTTCAGTTAAGAAATTTAGAAAAAAACCTAAAAAGAATCATTAAGGGTCTGTCACTTTCAATAATTCCCAAGATGTTATAATAAAGAAATAAAAAAACTATTATTGGGCTGGTGATAGTTAAAACAGTTTTCTAAAAGCGACTCTATGACAAAAAAATCATCATCATTAATCTTAATAGCCGTAATTTTTCTTTTAGCGATTTGGTATTTTGGCCACGGCGGGGTGTCAACTAAAAACATTGAAGCTTTAAATGGAAATGCCAGTATTAAAAACGACCCGTTAAACGCCACTTATCAAATCAACGAAACCCCCACTTTATTTGTTAACGGTCGGGCCGAAACTGAAGCCGCGCCGGGGTCAGCGACAAAAATTGTGGACCAAGTTTTTGGTGAGCCGGTTTATGGCGATCTAAACGGCGACGGAGTGCTGGATGCCGGATTAATTTTAGTGGACCAGCCTGGAGGGACCGGCACGTTTTATTATTTAGCCGCGGCGATTAATCAAAACGGAAACTATGTTGGCACGAACGCGATTTTACTTGGCGACCGAATTGCCCCGCAAAATATTGAAATTCGAAGCGGCACGCTTATTGCCAACTACGCCGACCGTAATCCCGGCGAACCTTTCTCAACCCAACCCAGCATGGGTAAGAGTCTCTACGCCCGCCTGAGTAATAATCAACTCGTGAAAGTAGAGAATATTCAAGGCACTCCCGCTCTGGATTAGTAACCTTATCTACAAAAATGAAAATATTCAAAAATTGGACTTTTAAATTTTGGGAGGTAGGTTTTATCAAGATTTGTCTGATTTCTTTAGGAATTATTTTGGGCCTATACTTTTCTAGCGCCTTAATTGGCTTGCTCTGGTTATGGTGGGTGCTTTTCATCGTAACCGCTGTCTACTTTATTATTAAGTTTTTTCGAGGGTCCTAGCTTTTTCTTATTCAAGAACGTGGGGTTTTCGTCGGGTTTGGCAAAAACCCCTATAATGCTATAATTTCCCCATAAGAATTTAGGTCGATACCCCGTTTAATTAGGGATAAATAACACAAAAATAACGAACAATATGCCAGGCAAAGCCAATTCAGCGTTTATGAAGCCGATGAACCTCTCGGCGGATCTTGAGGCGGTAGTAGGGAAGGGTCCGATGCCCCGCTCGGAAGTGGTGAAAGGTCTCTGGGTTTATATCAAGAAAAACGGCCTTCAAGATGCCAAGAATAAACGAAACATCAATGCCGACGATAAACTCAAGAAAGTCTTCGGCGGCAAGGGAACAGTCAGTATGTTTGAGATGACCAAGCTTGTTTCAAAGCATCTTTCCTAGTTTCTTATTAAGTCTAAATTGTGTTCCAACCTAAAAACCGCGTTGCGCGGTTTTTAGGTTGGGGTAGAATTAATTCATGGTAAAAATTAGGGATTTAAGATTGAGAAATGAATAATGAACTAAAAAATCAAAAATGCGTCCCTTGCGAGGGCGGGACGCCTTCTTTGTCTCGAGAAGAATCAGAGAAGCTTATCGCTCAAGTTTCAAATCGCTGGAAGCTTAGTGAAAATAAAATTTCTGCCGACTTTCAATTTAAAAATTTTAAAGAAGCTATGATTTTCGTAAGTAAAGTTGCCGCGATTGCCGAAGCGGAAGGTCATCATCCCGATATCTATATTTACTATTCGCGCGTCAAGCTCGAGCTTAAAACGCACGCAATCGGCGGACTTTCAATTAATGACTTTATTTTAGCCTCCAAAATCGACCAACTTGATGTCTAAAATAATTCAACTTATAATCCATTCCCTCCCACTCCTATTTGGAATTTTGTTGAGCTACATTTTCTGGCGCTATAACGTCATTCTTTTAATAATTTATTTGGCTATGTCGGGATTCTTAATCTTTTTTAGTAAAGATAGAAAAGTTGAAATGTGGATTTTTTTCTATGGATTAACCGCTGGAGCATTTATTGAGATTATTGGTACTAAGATTAGCGGCTATCAAAACTTTGAAAATCCCGATATTTTAGGTATCCCATATTGGCTCCTTGTTGCTTGGGGGTACGGCTTCGTTTTAATGAAAAGAATCGGACTGATTCTAAAAAATAACTCGCCCTGGTAATAATTTGTGGATATCCGAGGCTCTGAACACTAAAAAACCCTTGAAAATCAAGGGTTTTTTAGTTCTGGTTATATTTTTTGACATAGTATGAGGAAGTGGCTTATTCTTATATAAAAGTGGGGAGTTGTGGATGAAACTGGGGATAAGTAGGCATTTTTCACGTTTTCTGGGGATAACTCAAAAATACCACAACTCTGCAAAGCCGCTTATTTTTGGGAATGAATGAGGATTTGACTCGAGCGTCGATTCTCATTTAACTCTCATTTTGTCTCTCGAGTGAGGCGAGAGAGTTCTAAAAGAGAGTCCCAAAAATAAGCGGCATCAAATCGCAATGTTATTAGGAGAATTCAAACACAACTTAGATTTAAAAGGTCGGATGGCAATTCCGGCTAAATTTCGTGAAGAGTTGAAGTCGGGCGCCATCATCACACGCGGACTCGATAATTGCTTATTCATTTTTACTAATAAGGAATGGGAGGTGCTAGCTCAAAAATTAATGGCTCTTCCCTTGGCTCAATCTAATTCGCGTGCCTTTGCTCGACTTATGCTCTCTGGCGCCATGGATGTTGAGCTGGATGCTCAAGGGCGAATTTTAGTTCCCGATTACTTGAGACAGTACGCTAACTTGAAAAAACAAGTAGTTGTTACTGGTCTTTATAATCGAATCGAAGTTTGGGATGCCGAAGAGTGGGGAAAGTACAAAGCCAAAACTGAAAATTCTTCTGATGAAATTGCCGAAAAATTAGGAGAGTTGGGCATTTAATTCGTGGTCGTGACTAGTAACAAAAATTTTTCCTGAATTATTAGTCACATGTCTCACATTCCAGTTCTTTTAAAACAAGTTATCGAATATTTGGATCCGAAGCCAGGTGATCTTGTAATCGACGGGACGATTAATGGGGGAGGGCACGCTAAAGAAATTCTCAAGAAAATTTCGCCCGGCGGAACTCTTCAGGGAATAGATTGGGATGAAAACTTGGTTCAAGGAACCCGAGCCGAACTCACTAGTCGAGAATCAAAAGTTGTTTTAGTTTGCGATAACTACGCCGACTTTCTTGAAAAATTTGCCAGTCGTCCTGCGCCCTCAAGAGCCGACGGACTTTTGCTTGATTTGGGATTCTCGACGGATCAATTAGAAAGCTCGGGCCGTGGATTTAGCTTCTCTAAAGATGAGCCGCTTATTATGACCTATTCTAAAAAACAAAAGCCTGTTGCCGAGATTATCCGCGAGTTAAGTGAAAAAGATTTGTCCGATATTATTTTCAAGCTAAGCGGCGAAAGGTTTTCAAGGAGGATTGCCAAGGCCATAAAAGCGACCGGTAAAAAAGAAAGGGTCATTTCAAGTCAGCGGCTAGCAGAAATTATTCGTTATGTAGTCCCAAAAAACTATGAACGCGGAAGTGGAAGGACAAAGAGTCGGATTGACCCGGCCACCCGAACCTTCCAAGCTCTA
>JAKALK010000032.1 GCA_021813155.1 bacterium | reverse complement strand
TCCAAATCGTCTCGTCATCGGGGTGGGCCACTATCACTAAACCTTTCTCTTTGGCGCCAAGTAAAAGTTCCTTCATTTTAGAGTTACTCGCAATCCATCCGAAAATTATTAATATATCCGACACCCCTGGGCACAACCAAATGCAAGCTTATAACAACTTATTTTAATGAAACTTGCCATTCCAATCAAATCTGTGTTAAAGTAAATTCAATGCACCGACACCCCGGGCTATTTTTATCCCTCATTATTATCATTACTGTCTTAGCTGGAATCTTTATCCAACCCAGTGGTTTTGGTATTAAAAATTTACCTTGGCGGTTAGGTCTAGATCTTGTCGGAGGTAGCCACTTAATTTATCAAGTCGATCTTGTAAAAGTACCTACTGGAGATCAAGAATCAGTCTTAAATGGACTAAGAGATGTTATCGAAAAGCGGGTAAATCTCTTCGGAGTCAGTGAACCGCAGGTTTTTATCTCCCGGTCTTCTGGAGGGAGTGAATTAATTGTCGAACTAGCTGGAGTTAAAAAAATTGAAGACGCCATTGCTCAGATTGGAGCCACTCCGCTTCTAGATTTTAGAGAAGTTGAGCAAAACGGCTCCAGCACAAAATTCAATTATACTAATCTCACCGGCCGCTATATAAAATCGGCTGCTTTAACTTTTAATCAAACTTCAGGCAAGCCTCAGGTTTCAATTTCGTTCAATGACGAAGGCGCCGGCATTTTTGAAAAAATGACCGAGGCAAACGTCGGCAAACCAATCGCCATCTTCCTCGACAATAATCTAATAGAAGCCCCAGTAGTTCAAGAAAAAATCAGTGGCGGACAAGCTGTTATTACTGGCCAATTCACGATTCAAACCGCTCGCGCACTGGTTGAGCGTTTCAATGCTGGCGCCCTACCAGCACCAATTACTCTCATTAATCAGCAAACCGTGAGTGCCACACTGGGAGCCGATTCTCTCCATAAGGCTCTAGTCGCAGGGTTAATCGGCGCTCTCATCGTGATGATTTTTATGATTCTTTATTACCGCTTTCTCGGCGTCTTTGCTGTCATCGCTCTTTTAATTTATATATTTTTAACCCTCGGTATCTTTAAATTGTTTTCGGTCACAATGACTCTGGCTGGTTTAGCGGGATTCATTCTAACAATAGGGATGGCTGTCGATGCCAACATCCTCATTTTCGAAAGAGTCAAAGAAGAAATCAAAAAAGGTTTGTCGCGCACGAGTGCAATTCAAGAAGGTTTTAGGCGCGCCTGGCCGTCAATCCGAGATTCCAATATTTCCACCATCATCACGGCTGCTGTCCTTTACTTCCTAACTACCAGCTTTGTGAAAGGATTTGCAATTACGCTCTTAATCGGTGTCTTGGCTAGTATGTTTTCGGCCATAACAACGACCCGCCTCTTACTTAAAGTCATGTTAAAGGACTTATACACTAAAAATTTATCACCCAAAATTTAAAACCATGAACATTATTCGACACAAAGCTATTTTCCTCGGTGTTTCAGGAGTTCTTGTGGGTCTTAGTCTTATATTTATATTTATATTTGGCTTCAAGGAAGCTATAGACTTTAAGGGCGGTACTCTTTGGCAATTCGTCATCAAAGAACAAGCGCCAAAAATTGAGGAATTAGAAACATTCTTGAAGTCAGAGCTAAAAGACGTTGGCGAAATTAAAATCAACTTCGACCTCGATAACCAATCATTCTTAGTCAGACTTCAATCAATCGATCAGGCCAGTCATCAAAAATTCGCATCGCTTCTCAAGAACAAATACCCTACTTTTGAAGAGTTGAGTTTTCAATCAATTGGTCCGTCAGTAGGAGAAAAACTTCGAAAAAACGCCATCACAGCAGTTATTGTTGCGATCATCGCCGTATCTTTATACATTGCCTTTTCGTTCCGCAAAGTATCAAAACCGGTAAGTTCGTGGAAGTACGGCGTCATTACCATGGTCACCCTCTTTCACGATATCGTCATTCCTGCTGGGTTGATCGCGTTACTTGGGCACTATTCGAATATCGAAATTGACACCAACTTTATAGTTGCCCTACTTGTTGTTATGGGATTTTCCGTTCACGACACCATTGTTGTTTTCGATCGCGTTAGAGAAAATCTTTTTCTAGATCATGGAAAAACAGACTTTAGCAGCCTTATAAACGGGAGCATTAATCAGACTATGGCCCGATCAATAAATACCTCGCTCACACTCATCCTAGTTCTTATTGCCCTAATTGTTGTAGGGCCTGCAAGCCTCACTTATTTCATACTTACCCTCTTGGTGGGGGTTACAACCGGTGTTTATTCATCAATCTTCGTCGCCAGCCCCCTTCTATTGGTCTGGCATAACCTAAGCCGAAAATAACTTTTCCCCATTTGACTATTTTTTGTAAATATGTTTATAATAACAAGGTTTAAATGGCACAAATTAGAAAAACAATTGATTCACTTTTAGACAACCTGAATCCTCGCCAGAAAGAGGTTATCGCGGGCCGTTTTGGTTTACAAAACCAAGAGCCACAAACCCTCGCAGCAATCGGAGAGAAATACAAATTAACACGTGAGAGAATCCGCCAGATTGAAAACGCCAGCCTAGGCATCCTTAAAACAAAAATAACCCAAAACCCGGAATGTCAGGGTATTTTGCAAAAAGGCAAAAAGTACCTACAGGCCTCAGGCGGATTAGTAAAAGAAGACATTTTACTCAGCCAGTTGAACTCCGTCGCCGACGGGCTAAATCGCAATCATCTTAATTTCCTCATCGAAACTTCTGGGGAATTCTTCTTCCACGGCGAGGATAAAGAATTTTGGCCATTCTACTTCCTAAACAAAGAAACCATGGGAGAAGCTGTTAAATTCATCAATCAGTTTTCAAAATTCTTGAAACCTAAGCGAGAATTGGCTCTCGCTGGAAAATTTGATGAATTATTTAGCGAATTCAAAGATTCAGAAAAAACGAAAGAGGCCTATGCAAAAAACTACCTGGGTGTTTCTAAGAAAGTTCATACAAACCCGTTTGGAGACACGGGTCTTGCTGAATGGCCGGAAATCAAACCAGCCAACATTCGAGATCGCATCTATTTAGTTCTTAAGAAATCAAATGAACCTCTCCACTTCGAAACGATTACGCAAAAAATTAACGAAACAAGCTTTAATCGCAAAGTTGCCTTATCTCCTACTGTCCACAACGAATTAATAAAAGATAAACGTTTCGTTCTGGTTGGCCGCGGAATTTACGGCTTAGCCGAAAGGGGGTACAGGCCGGGAACGGTTCAAGAAGTTATCCGACGTATTCTCAAGGAAAACGGGCCTATGAAAACAAAGGATATCTCGTTAGCACTTTCGAGGGAAAGAATTATCAAACCTAACACTATTTTAGTAAACCTACAAAACCGCAGGTTCTTCGAGCGCCTCGAAAACGGTGCATATAGAATAAGAGAGGACTAGTAAAGCCCGGACTTCCCTAATCCACGCTGGCCTTAGGCATCTTCTAGCTTTATAATTATTAGAGCATGCCACCCGGAACAGAATTCATTACTTCACCGCTAACTTTAGAAATTCTAAAATTAGTCGGTTTATTTATTCTAGCCTTTACCTTATTTCAAGCTGCCGAACAAACGCTTCTTTTTTGGCGCAGAGAAGATTTCAAGAAAAACCTGCGCTGGGTTCTCCTTGAAATTCAAATTTCACGAGAAACCGAACGCAATCCCAAAGCCATGGAACAGGTTCTTGCTTCTCTGCATGGCCTTCGAAACGCTGCTAATGACTTAAACGAATACTATCATGACGGCGAAGTTACCCGCTGGTTTTCGCTCGAAATGGTAAGTTTTGGCGGCGAAATTCACTTTTATGTCCGCTTCTACTTTAAGTATCGATCGTTAGTTGAAGCTGCCTTTTTTGCTTATTATCCCGAAGTCGAACTCATTGAAGTAGAGGATTATTTAAAGCGTTTTCCTCAGAATATCGAAGATATGTACAGTAAAGGATATGAACGCTGGGGATCAGAAATGATCCTTACTAAAGAAGCAGCTTATCCGATTAAAACTTACCCCGCCTTCGAAGCAATTGCCGAGGAAAAAGAATACGACCCAATTTCCACTTTCCTAGAGGTTCTGGGTAAAGTTAAAAAACCAGAAATGGTCGGAATCCAAATTTTACTTGAAGCTGAAACGGGGGAATGGAAAGAAAAGTGGGAAAAAGTTGTCGACAAGCTTAAGCAATCCAAATTAGCCCGAGAAGCCATGCACGCAAGGAAAGCTGAGACTAAAACAGAATTCCCCGGTGGTCCGCTCCCAATTTTTTCAAACGAAAAACAGGAGACTGACGCTTTCGATATTTTTGCTAAAGCGCTCACTAGATCTCCAGGAGAAACTGATGTCCTAAAAGCCGTTGAAGATAATATTTCAAAACCAGCTTTTAAGGCTACGGTCCGTTTTATTTACTTCTCACCAAAACTTATGTTTTACGACAGTTTCGCTCGTCGTGGTTTAGTTGGATCTTTTAATCAATACAGTGCTCTCGATCTAAACTCATTCCGCCAAAATGTAAAAGTATCAACAAGGCTAACATTTTGGAATTGGCCATTTCTTTTCTACGATGTTAGAAATCGATACCGCAAACAGCGTCTCCTCTACCACTACCTAAGGTGGAAACCACCTCAAAAAACTTTCTGGTCTAAGGTTCTTTCAGCCCATCCTATGAATTGGAATTTTCATTCGAAGCCAATTACTTTAAACATTGAAGCAGTCGCCACCCTCTTTCACATACCTCGCAACTTCGTAGTTACTGCTCCTCACATTAAACGCATCGAAAGTCGAAAGGCTGGACCGCCGGCCGGTTTAGCTATTTTTGGAGAAGAGGAAAAAATACAAAAATTCCTTTAGAACATAGACAACAATGAACTTCGAGAAACTCCTAAAATTTCTTCACGGACTTGTTCTGTTTCTTGGAATCGCTACTCTTGCTGGTTCAATTTACTTTACCGTTAAAACGTGGCCGGACAAACCATCAATCGATCCCAAAGTAATCTGGATAGGAATTAACATTGCACTCGCTGTGACTTTTCTGTTTGTACTAAATAAAACCCGGACATATCGTCCTCACCTGAAGATCAAACACCTCGGAAAGAGAATTCTAAGTCTTGAGGAAAAAGCAATCATTGAACACTGGCGTACAATTCGCGCAAAAGCTTTTTCGCGCGATCCTGACCAAATGAAACTCGCCATCATCGAAGCCGATAAGGTTGCGGAGCAAGCCCTCGCGAGTGTTGGATTCACCGGCGAAACTACGGGCGATAAAATCAATCAGATTTTAGTGGACGAACTTGGTTGGATAAGACGGGCCGCAATGTCTGCCCATAAATATCGTAACAAAATCATTGATATGCCAGCCGAAGAAATTGATGCAGACGACGTCAAAAAATCCATTCATAACTACGAAATTCTATTAAAAGAATTGGATATAATCGATCCCGCCGAACTTTAAATAAAAGCATTATGCCTAAAGCCGGAAAAGTTCAAATAATTAGATATGCTCCGCCCCCGCCAGAACTCCCAATGTATGGCCGGGTTCAACCCGCTGAAATTTCGTTCATCGGCCGCACCAACTACGTTGCCGCTCTTGAGGAGAAAAAATTCATTTTTGGCATCAAACGCAAAGATCGCCGTCGCCATATGTATATTATCGGCAAAAGCGGCGTTGGTAAATCCAAGCTTCTTGAACTTTTAATTCGCCAGGATGTCGCCTATGGTCACGGCCTCTGCCTAATGGATCCCCACGGCGACGTCATCGAGGAAATATTGAAGTTCATCCCCAAAGAAAGAATGGAAGATGTGGTAATCATTGACCCAACCGATATCGAGCACCCGGTTTCGTTTAATCCATTAACAAACATTGATCCCGCCTTCAAGCATCAGCTCACCCAAGGACTTATCGAAGTGATGGAAAAGCAATTCGGCGCTAACTGGACCCCGCGGCTAGAGCACGTCTTCCGCTTTACTTGCCTCGCGCTTTTGGATTATCCGCATGCCACTATGCGCGGCATGATTTCAATGCTCACCGATCGCAACTATCGCCAAAAAGTAATCGAATACATCGAAGACGATATGGTCAAGCGCTTCTGGGCTATTGAATTTGCTGACTGGTCTGAAAAATTCGACACTGACGCCATCATCCCGCTCGTAAACAAACTCGGTCAGTTCCTTTCTGATCCGCTCCTAAGAAATATTTTCGGCCAAAAGGAAAACAAAATCGACATCGAAAAAATAATGGACGAAAAGAAAATCCTTTTTATTAATCTTTGCAAAGGACGTCTTGGTGAAGAAAATTCGAGTTTCTTGGGCGCCATGTTTATCACTAAAATCAAACAAGCCGGAATGGCGCGCGCTGGGAAGCCCGAGGAATCGCGAACTGATTTTTACCTCTACGTCGACGAGTTCCATAACCTCGTCACAGAAACCTTTGAAAATATTTTATCCGAAGCCCGCAAATACGGCCTTTGCCTCACCGTAGCCCACCAATACGTTGCCCAGCTCATTCCGCGCGTCCAGGCCGCCGTTTTAGGGAACACCGGGACCATTATCATCTTCCGCGTCGGTGGCGAAGATGCCGTCAAACTCGAACCAGAAATGGACCCAGTTTTTAAAGTTAAGGACATGATCAACCTTGGCATGCAGGAATTTTACATAAAAATGACGATAGACGGCGAAACATACGACCCTTTTTCCGCCGAAACTTTAAAAGTTCTGCCAGCCACACATTCTTCATTAAGAAAAGAAATCACCGAAAAATCCCGCATTAAATACACCATCCCCGCCGGCGCCGCTAAAGAACTAATTGCCGAAGAAGAAGCTACCATTTTTAGAAGCGCTCAAGAAAAAGCGATTATCGAAGGCAAGGCCCGCCAACCAGGCTCCGAATCAACGGCAGGCACGGCGACAGAAACCAAAGAATCCGAACCACTAATATAACCTAATTAGCTTGATTGATGGACGCCGAAAGAAAAATCTGCAAAAAATGCTCTGCGAGTTATCTGATAAACGCAGACGATTTTTCGTTTTACGCGAAAATGGGAGTTCCCGCGCCCGTCCTATGCCCGGAATGCCGTTTTAAACGTCGGGCGCAATTCCGCAACGAATTCACCCTCTATAACCGCGTCTGCGATCTCTGTCGAGAACCGATCATTGCGATGTATAATCCGCAAGCGCCCTATAAAATTTACTGTCCGGATTGCTGGCATAGCGACAAATGGGATCCATTTTCTTACGCCCAAACCTACAACCACACCCTCCCTTTCTTTGACCAACTAAAGGAATTAATGCTTACCGTTCCGAAGATAGCCATCTACCGCAGCGACGTTATGAGAAGCGTTAGTTGCCCGTACGAAAATTTTGCCGGCGGCAACAAAGATTGCTACCTCATTGCGAACTCCGGACCGAATAATGAAAACTGCGCCTACTCTCGAGATATGATTGATTGCCGGAATGTCTTTGATAGCTACTACGTAGACAAATCTGAAAATATCTATGAAGGCGTTGGAGTCCACAATAGCAGGGGAATCATGTGGTCCCAAAATATATTCGAATGCCTTGACTCGGCTTTCTTAATAAGTTGTGTCAATCTTCAAAATTGTTTTGGCTGCGTTAACTTACGCTACAAAAAATACCACTTTCTAAACGAACCTCTTCCAAAAGAAGAATACCAAAAGCGAATATCAAAAATTCTGGGTAGCTACAGTGCGCTGGAAAAATTCCGAAGCGAGTTTAACCAATTCTCACTTAAGTTTCCTCGCCGGGAAAACAATAATTTAAAAAGCGTAGATGTAAGTGGTGATTATATTTTTGAATCGAAAAATTGCCACTCGTCGTTTGAGCTTACAAGCTGCGAGAATTTACGTTACGCCTTCTCAACAAAATTAGCCAAAGACGCGTACGACATTATCGGCCATGGCCGCAACTCTGAATTACTACTCGAAAATGTTACTGCTGGCTATAGCTCCAGAGTTATCGGCTGCTTTTGGGCGGAAAACACTCAAAACATCTCATATTGTTTTTCGGTCAGAAACAGCCAGGAATGTTTTGGTTGTGACGCCTTAAAAAATGCCAAGTTCTCCATTCTAAACAAAACCTACTCCAAAGAAGAATATAATCAAATCAAAGATAAGATTATCGCCGAACTACGCGAAAGGGAGGAATATGGGCTCTTTTTCCCGTCGAATCTCGCCCTTTTCGCCTACAACGAATCCATCGCTCACGATAATATGCCACTAACCAAAGAAGAGGCTACTGATCAAGGATATCGCTGGGAAGATAATATCCAGATGACAACTGGAAAAGAAACCCTTAGCCCAAGCGACGTACCGGATAATATTAAAGACGCAGAAGACACGATAACCCGAGAAATTCTTGTTTGTATGTCCTGCCGACGAAATTACAAAATCATACCAGCTGAACTTCAGTTTTATAAAGTTATGTCGATTCCCGTTCCGCGCTATTGCTTTTACTGCCGTCATCAAGCTAGGATAAAAAGAAGGGGACCGTTTAAGCTTTTCGATCGCAATTGCGCTAACTGTAAAAAATCCATCAAAACAAACTACGATCCCGCCCGGCCGGAAATCATCTACTGCGAGACCTGCTACCAAAAAGAAGTAATATAATCAAAACTATGCCTCAAGAAACAAAAACCTGCCAAAATTGTAAACAGAATTTCGTCATCGAACCGGACGACTTTACTTTTTACGAGAAAATCCAAGTACCCCCTCCCACTTGGTGTCCCGAATGCCGTTTAAAACGCCGTTTCGTGTTTCGTAATGAGAGGTATCTTTATAAACGAACCTGCGGGCTCTGCAGTAACAATATTATTTCTTTCGTAAGTCCCGAAAAACCCTATGTAGTTTACTGCCCAAAATGTTGGTGGTCTGATAAATGGAATCCGCTATCGTTTGGACAAACATACGACTTTTCAACGCCGTTTTTTGAACAATTCCAAAATTTACTCAAAAGAGTCCCACTTATGGGCCTGTGGAGTGATTATCCAACTCTCACTAATAGTGAGTATACAAACCTTTCGGGCCACTTAAAAAACTGCTATATGATTTTTCACGCCGACTTCAGTGAAGATTGCCTGTATGGGTCTGGGCTAAAATTATCCAAAGACTGCGTGGATACCACAATGATCGGCAAATCTGAAATATGTTACGAGTGTTTAGATGTCATGAAAAGTAATAGAGTTTTCTATTCGGTTGACTGTGAAGGATCGCATGATATTTATTTTTCAAAAAATTTAGTTGGCTGCCAGTATTGCCTTGGATGCGTTAACTTAAGAAACAAGTCTTATCACATTTTCAATCAACCTTATTCTAAAGAAGACTATAAGAAAAAACTTGAAGAATTCAATCTGAGCTCATATAGTAGTGTTCAGGAAATAAAGGAAGAATCTGAAAAACTGTGGCTTAAATTCCCAAATAAATTTTACCATGGCACTCATAACGAAAGGGTCTCCGGCGACTATATTTACCACTCAAAAAACACGCAGAAGTCGTATGAAATGCTAGAGGCAGAGGACTGCAAATATTGCCAATTCGACAGCACCGCAACAACACGAGACTCATATGACTATACAGAGTGGGGACAAATAGCCGAGTTAATGTACGAGTCTTCTAATTGCGGCAACGGCGCTTCTCGCATAAAATTTAGCGTTATGTCGATGAATAACATCCGCGAGATTGAATACTCAATATTCGCCATCAGTTCCTCAAACCTCTTTGGGACGGTTAGTGTGCGAAATAACCAATATTGCATCCTAAATAAACAATACACCAAAGAAGAATATGAAACGCTTATTCAAAAAATCAAAAAAAATATGGACGAAATGCCATACGTGGACAAAAAAAATAGAGTTTATAAATATGGAGAATTTTTCCCGCCAACTTTGTCTCCATTCAAATATAACGAGAGTACGGCTCAAGAATATTTCCCCCTAACAAAGGAAGATAGTCAAAATGAAGGCTGCGGATGGAAAGATACGGAAGATAAAAAGTATGAACCAACAATAACCTGGAAAGACCTCCCAGATAATATTCAGAACACAAAAAGAGACATCACAAAAGAGTTAATTTTATGTCGCTCATACGAGGAGAACTCAGAAAAAGCCTCAATGCATAATTGCACGAAAGTTTTCAAGATTACGGAGCGAGAATTGGAAATTTACTACAGACTAGGAGTTCCTGCCCCCCGCTTGTGTCCCAATTCCCGCCATTTCGAACGCACAAAACACCGCAATCCCATCCAGTTTTGGGCTCAGAAGTGCCATTGTGGCGGAATAGCTTCCAAGAACAAGCTCTACCAAAACACAGCGAACCACTTCCACATCGGA
>JAKALK010000031.1 GCA_021813155.1 bacterium | reverse complement strand
CGAGGAGGGTTGCCTTTATTTGGCGCACTTTATCGAGGGTTTCGTGGGGAAAAATTTCACAGTGTGCACCCTGGGGTAGTTGCAGAACCTAAAGAGGGAAGATTTACGCTGGAGCTTAGAGATGGTCGCAAACTCTTAGTAGTTTTTGATCCCGACACTAAAGTACCAGATGGCGGTTTAAAATCAGATGACTTAGTGGTTGTTTTTGGAGAAGAGATAGGAGGGACTATTAGGGCGTTCGGGGTTAGAAGGGTTGACGATCTAGAGGATTTTTTGAGCCATCCACCTGAAAGGATGGTTGGGAGGGGATTTATGGTGCCGAAATAAGTCGGGCGTTTTATTGTAGTAAAGAAGAGGGTCGAGTGAGCTAGGGGCCGAATGGAAAATTTTAGCTTTAAACTCGGCCCTTTTCGGCCTCTTGATTATGGAATGAAAAAGTGGGCGAGGTTGGCGCGAGATTTATTAATTTAATTGAAAAATGAAACCGGGAAGAATTTTTATTTGGGTGAAGAAACACAAAGTAGCAACGGTATTGATAGCGGCGGTTGTTTTGGGCGTGGTGTATACAGGATATAAAAAGATCGCCGGGAATAACGGAGTGGTTCAGTATGCGGTGGCCGAAGTTCAAAAAGGTACAGTCGTAGTTTCTGTTTCTGGAAGTGGGCAGGTTTCGGCTTCAAATCAACTGGATCTAAAACCGAAAGTATCGGGAGATGTGGTTTTTTTAGGGGTGAAGGAGGGACAAGAAGTTAAGTCAGGAAACCTTCTAGTTCAATTGGATGCTCAGGATGCCCAAAAGGCAGTTAGAGATGCGCAAGCCAATTTGGAAAATGCTCAACTTGCGCTCGATAAGTTAACGCAGCCAGCCGACAAACTTTCTTTGATCCAAGCGGAGAATTCCTTAGCCAGAGCGCAGGATTCTAAAGTGAGTGCTACCGACGATCTTAAAAAAGCTTACGATGATGGATTCAATGCCGTGGCTAATGTTTTCCTTGATTTGCCAAATATTATGGGGGGTCTTTATAACCTTTTATATAGTATGGATAGAAATCTTGGTGGCAACAGCGGCCAATGGAACATTGATTATTACTCGGGCGTAATTGGTCAATATGACCAGGGAAGAGCACAGGTTTTTAGAGATGATGTGAATAATAAATTTAAAAATGCTAAAGATAAATACGATGCTAATTTCGATAAATATAAATCTTTAAGTAGACTCTCGAGCACTGATGATATCGAGGGATTAATTAATCAGACTTATGAAACGACAAGGGCTGTGGCTGAGGCCATAAAAAGCGCGAATAGTATTATCCAGTTTTATAAAGATAAACTTACTGAAAACAATTTCAAGCCCTCGCCGGTTGCGGATACTCACCTAGCTACTCTAAATACTTACACAGGACAAACTAACTTATTTCTATCGAATGTTCTCGGGGTTCAAAATACCATTCGTTCAGATAAGGATGCGATTACCAATGCCGAAAGAACTATTATTGAACAGACGGAATCTTTGAATAAACTTAAAAACGGCCCCGATGAGTTGGATGTAAAATCAGCCGAACTTTCGGTTCAACAACGGGAGAATGCGCTTTTGGATGCGAAAGAAAAATTAGAAGATTATTACATAAGAGCGCCTTTTGATGGGACAGTTGCTAAGTTGAACGTTAAAAAATCTGATTCAGTTTCTGGTGGGTTTGCGGTTGCAACCTTAGTGACTAAGCAAGAATTGGCGGAAGTTTCACTAAACGAAGTGGATGTATCAAAAGTTAAGGTCGGCCAGAAGGCCACCCTTACTTTCGATGCTATTCCTGAATTGAGTATGACTGGTGAAGTGGCAGGGATTGACACGGTGGGAACAGTGAGCCAGGGAGTGGTAACTTATAACGTGAAGATAAATTTAGATACTCAGGATGCGGGGGTTAAATCGGGGATGAGTGTTACGGCGGCTATTATTACTGACGTTAAGCAGGATGTTCTTGAGGTGCCTAATGCTGCAGTTAAATTGCAGGGAGAGGGACATTACGTCGAAGTAGTAAATAAAAACGCACTTAATTTTTCTGGAGTCGGTTCGACGAGTTCGCCAATAGTCTCCGGAGTTATTCCAAATAGGGTAACGGTTGGGGTTGGATTGTCGAACGATACAATGACTGAGATAACCGGAGGATTAAATGAGGGGGACTTAGTTGTAACTCGAACAATTTCAAGTAACTCTAATCAGACCCAACAGCAGCAAAATTCGAATTTAAGGATTCCCGGACTGGGCGGAGGGGGATTTCGTAATTAATTGTTGTTTACTTATGATTGAGTGTGAAAAGATAACTAAAGTTTACAGAACCGGAGATGTTGAAATTGAGGTTCTTAAAGGTCTTTCGTTTCGTATTGAAAAAGGGGAGTTTGTGGCGGTGATGGGTCCTTCTGGTTCTGGCAAGTCAACACTGATGCATATATTGGGGGCTCTTGATGGTCCAACTTCGGGTGTTTACAGACTTGACGGACATGACGTTTCTAAACTTTCCGATGATGAATTAGCCGATGTTAGGATGAATAAAATTGGTTTTGTTTTCCAGTCTTTTAATCTGCTTTCGCGTTCGACCGTTCTGCGGAATGTGATGTTGCCGCTTATGTATGCCGGCGTTCCCGAGGATAAAAGGAGAACCCAGGCGGAAAAAGCTCTTCGGTCGGCTAGTTTAGGAGAGGACAGGTGGCATCATCTTTCTAATCAGCTTTCCGGCGGTCAAATGCAACGGGTAGCAATTGCGAGGGCGCTTGTGAATAACCCGAGTATTATTTTGGCGGATGAGCCTACGGGAAATTTGGATTCGAAGACTGGAGAAGTTGTTTTGGGCACTTTCCAGGAACTTAATAATAAGCATCATCACACGATTGTGCTTATTACTCACGAGCCGTATGTGGCAGAACATGCCGAAAGGATTATTCATATCCAAGACGGCATGATTTTAGAAGATAATAAAAATCACCACCGACGTATGGTTCATAATCACAACGAATTATGACGATTTCAGATTTACTTAAGGAAACTTATTCCTCGCTCATTGTGAATAAAGTAAGGTCGGGGCTTACTACTCTTGGTATTGTGATTGGAATTGGATCGGTGATTGCGATGATCTCTATTGGCCAGGGGGCGCAAGGGTCAATTGAATCGAGAATTCAATCTATTGGTTCTAATTTAATTTTAGTAATGCCTGGAGCGCAGAGAGGTCCTGGAGCTCAAGTAAGCACCGGTCGAGGTTCGGCACAGACGCTTACTCAGGCCGACGCGGATGCAGTTGTTCAAGGAGTGACAATGGTAAAAGCCGTAGCACCGGAGATATCTAGGCGGTACCAGGTTACAGCGAAAGGGAAGAACACAAATACTCAAGTGGTTGGGACGGTGGCAGCCTATCCGTCTGTTCGCAATGTAGAAGTTGATTCAGGTTCCTTTATTACTGACGAGAATGTTAGAAGTTTAGCTCGGGTGGCGGTTCTGGGCCCAACTGCTAGAGACGATCTTTTTGGGCAAGACGCTTTCGTAATTGGTCAAATAATTAGGATTAATAAGGTGGATTTTAAAGTAGTCGGGGTTACGAAGATTAAAGGGGGCAGTGGTTTTGGCAGCCAAGACGATATGATTTTTGTGCCGCTTTCGACGGCACAGAGGTTTTTGGCTGGAGATACTTACGTGACGGCAATCAGCATCGCAGCCGAAGATCCCAATTCAATGGCTCAGGTTCAAGCTCAGGTAATGAATTTGCTCTTGGATCGACATCATATTAGCAATCCCCAGCTGGCAGATTTTAGTGTTTTAAATCAGGCTGATATTGTAGCGGCGGCATCTTCGGTAACCAGTATTTTTACGATTTTGTTAAGCGCGATTGCCGGGATCTCACTTTTGGTTGGAGGGATAGGGATTATGAACATGATGCTAACTACTGTGACTGAGCGAACACGAGAGATTGGTCTTAGGAAGGCCGTGGGAGCAAAAAAGAGAGATATCAGTATTCAATTTTTAGCCGAGTCGGTAATGCTGACTTTTGTTGGTGGGTTGGTTGGGTTTCTCTTCGGTTGGATGATTGCGTGGGGGGTAACACAGTTTGCTGGAATTGCGACTAAAGTTTCTTTGTTTTCGGTTGTTTTGGCTTTTGGGGTGTCGGCGGCGATCGGAGTTATTTTTGGGTACTATCCAGCACGTCGAGCAGCCAGCTTAAACCCAATTGAAGCCTTGAGGTACGAATAGAGTTAAGGTCGATAAACCAATGAATAAAAAACATGAAAAAAGACAAGATTACATTATTAGTGGTGATGGTAGTGGTTGCGGTAATAAGTTTCTATGGCGGGACAAAATACGGAAGTAGTCAGAACTCTCAAAATGTTTCCCAAGGAGGAAGAAATTTTGGAGCAGCTCAAAATATTTCAGGAACAATGAGGCGAGGAGGACAAGGCGGGAGTGGGGGTTTTATAGGCGGGCAATTGATTAGCAAAAATGATAAGAGTATAACGGTTCAGCTTAGAGACGGAGGATCTAAAATTGTGTTCGTCTCAAATTCCACACAAGTCTTGAAATCGACAGTCGGATCTTTAACTGACCTTGCAGTGGGCGAACAGGTTTCGGTAAGCGGAACAGCGAATTCTGACGGAAGCATTACGGCACAATCAGTTCAGATTAGGCCGGAAATGCCTCGACCGGCGTCACAATAATAGTAAAGTAACTTTTGGGCTATAATTGGCGTAGTATTAATACGCGCTTATGAAGATTTTTCTAGGGAGCACGGGAGTTTTTTTAATTAGCGCTTTAACAGCCGTGTCGGTTTTGATTTGGTTTTCGATGCAGTCGCTTCCGATGAGGTTTGGATCTTTTGAGCTTGTGATGACGAGTCTGGGACAGCTCACCGCTTTGGCGGGTATGGCGCTTTTCTCGATTAATCTCGTACTAAGTGGCCGGTTTAAGTTTTTAGAAAAATATTTTAATGGTTTAAACCGGATGTATATTATCCACCATGTTGTCGGGGGACTTTCGTTTGTTTTGCTTTTAGGCCATCCGATTTTTCTAGTAATCAGATTTATACCGACGTCAGTTAAATTTGCTTTTAGTTTTCTTTTCGGTTTTTCGGATTGGGCGGTGACTTTGGGAGAGATAAGTTTACTCGTTATGATTGCGCTCTTGGTGATAACTTTTTACGCGAGGTGGCGGTATGAAAACTGGAAACTATCGCACCAGTGGCTTGGACTCGCCTTCTTTATCGGAGGTTTACATATGTTTTTTATCCCGAGTGATGTTTCGGCGAGTATATTGCTTCGGGTATATATGTTGGGTCTTGCTGGGGTGGGTTTGGGGGTATTTTTGTATAAAACCGTCTTAAGATTAAATAGACGGACGGAGTACGATTACATTGTGGAAGGAGTTGATCGGGTCAGCGAGAATGTGGTTTCGGTTAATCTTTCTCCGGCCAGCAAGAAGATGGAATTTATTCCGGGGCAGTTTGTGTTTGTGCGATTTGAAGACGGGGGGGTGCCGAGGGAATCGCACCCATTTTCGATTACTACCAACCCGTCGAGTGGTGCCTTGTCTCTAGGGATAAAAGTTTTGGGTGATTTTACGGCGATGCTTTATTTTTTGCGGAAGGGGACGCGGGCGCGGGTTGAAGGACCTTTTGGAGCGTTTTCGTATTCTAGATTTTTGAACCGGAAGCAGGTTTGGATAGCGGGAGGAATCGGGATTACGCCGTTTTTAAGTATGGCGAGAGATATCGCTTCGAGCCAAGGGAAAGATTATGATGTGGATTTATTTTATTCGGTTAAAGATAAGGACGAGGCAATTTTTTTGGAAGAGCTTGTTTCGATTGCGGTAAAGAAACCGAATTTTAGGATATTTCCTTTTTACTCAAATGAAAGGGGTTTAATATCGGCTGATTTTATAAGCAAACATTCGACTGATTTTGCAAAGCGGGAAATTTTTCTGTGCGGCCCGCCGATGTTTATGAAGGCACTTAGAAAACAATTCAGAGAGAAAAAGATTCCGAACAGGAATATTCATTCGGAAGAATTTCAACTGCAATAGAAATTTTATGAAAAAAACAGTTACCGTCTCTCTTTTTATTTTTTGGATGATTATGACAGCTGTGCTAGCGACTGGGTTCATTGTTCACGACAACTCGAAAAACAACAAAACGACGGCTTCGGATGTGGCTGGAGGTGGCAGGATAACAGCTAATACCCAAAATTCTGTGAAAGGAAATGAGAATACAGTTCCTAAAATTCAAAAAATTGTTTTATCGACGACAGAACTTGCAAAACATAATTTAGCCCAGAGCTGCTGGCTTTTGATTTCGGGGAAAATTTACGATGTGACGAATTATATTGATTTACATCCCGGCGGTGCCCGCGAAATTCTTTCAAGTTGCGGCACGGACGCAACAGGGGCATATAATACAAAGGACGGGAGAGGGAAGCCCCATTCAGGCAGCGCTAATGCCATGTTGGCGGAGTATTACATTGGGGATTTGAATCAAAGCTTGAACGTGCCGGCCTCGGGGGGCGTGACTGGCGGAGCGGCAAGCGGTGGCGTGAGTGCCTTACCAGTGCCGAATCCAAAAACGGTTCCAGTTGGAAATTGGGAAGATGACGATTAAAGACGACTTGATTTTCTAGGCGTTTTCTGGTATCATTATAAAATTGGATTTGAAGTGCCCCGAGCGGGCGTTTTTATTTATGAAACAAGACTTAAGAAATATCGCGATAATTGCACATGTTGATCACGGAAAGACCACTTTAGTGGATGCGTTTTTGAAGCAGTCGGAAAATTTCAAGATTAAAAACGACGCGGTTAAGGAATTGATTATGGATTCGAATGAACTTGAAAGAGAGCGCGGAATCACGATTTTTTCGAAAAACGCCTCGATTCGATATCAGGATGTTAAAATCAATATTGTAGATACACCGGGACACGCTGATTTTGGGGGAGAAGTGGAACGGATCATGCGAATGGTGGACGGAGTTTTACTTCTTGTGGACGCGAAAGAAGGGCCGATGCCGCAGACAAAGTTTGTTTTGAGGAAAGCGATTGAGGCAGGACATAGAATAATTGTAGTAATTAATAAAATTGATAAACCGTACGCGAGAGTTGATTGGGTTTTGAATGCGACCTATGATTTGTTTTTTGAATTAGGCGCAAGCGAGGAGCAAATTGAATTCCCGGTGATTTACGCGTCGGCAATTCAGGGAAAGGCGGGATTGAAAGCGGATTTGAACGAAATGAAAAATATAGAACCGATTTTTCAGAAAATCGTGAGTTATTTTTCTGCGCCGGTGGTGGATGAAAAAAATCCTTTGCAAATGCTAACGGTAAATTTGGCTTATGATAATTACAAAGGGAAGATTGCGGTTGGGCGACTTTACTCTGGAACTTTAAGGCGGGGAATGGCGGTGGCGCACATTGATCGTGCGGGGGAAATTAAGCGCGGAGAATTGAGCGCGGTAATGCTTTTTGAGGGATTAAATCGGGTTGACGTAGAAGAGGCAGCGGCAGGAGATATCGTGGCGGTAGCTGGGATTTCGGATATTTCGATTGGCGAGACAATTGCGGATATTAAAAACCCGATAGCATTGCCAATTATTCATATTGATGAACCAACAATTAAGATGACTTTTGGCGTGAATACTTCGCCATTTAAAGGAAAAGAAGGAGGATATACGACTTCGAGAAACATTAAGGAGCGGCTGGAACGGGAGCTCGAAACAGATGTGGCGCTTTCGGTTTTGCCGACTGATGCGGCTGATCGGTGGGTGGTGGCGGGAAGAGGAGAGCTTCATTTGGCGATTTTAATCGAAAAAATGAGACGCGAAGGTTTTGAAATTGAAGTTTCGAGACCGGAAGTTATCTTTAAAGAAATTAATAATAAAAAAATGGAACCGGTAGAGTTGGTTTCGATTGAGGTGCCGGAGGCTTATTCCGGAGTAATAATAGAAATGATGAGCAAGTGCGCTGGGGTTATGAAGGATATGCGAGTGGATGCGGGAACGGTATATGTTGATTTTGCGGTGCCAACGCGAGGGTTGATTGGAACAAGGGGCGAATTTTTGACTAGAACTAAAGGCACCGGAATTATGAATAGTATTTTTTTGGGCTACGAAGAATATAAAGGAGAAATTAAGCCGGAGATTCGAGGTTCGATAATTGCGACCGAAACTGGAGCTTCGAATAATTATGGGTTAGTGGTGGCGCAGGGACGTGGAAAACTTTTTATCAGCGCCGGGACGCCGGTTTACGAGGGAATGGTCGTCGGCCAAAACGCTAAAGCGGGAGATGTACCGGTTAACGTTTGCAAAGTCAAAGAGCTTAATAATTTCAGGGCGAAAAACGAGGGGCTTCAAGACCAGCTGGAAGTGCCGCTTACGCTGACGCTTGAGGACGCTTTAAGTTATATTGGAGATGACGAGATGGTAGAGGTGACTCCAAAGAGCATTAGAGTTCGGAAGACTTTACTTACAGAGATAGATAGAAAAAGATTCAAGCGAGAGGAAAAGAATTCTATTTAATTTCGTTCCAGAAAGAGGGGTTGGCAACAGGGGCGTAAAATTCACTCAAATTAGACTAACATTGTCTCGGAACAATTGGGAGTGTTATAATGGTTTTACCAAGGTCGAGAAAAGATAGAAAAAAATGAATAAAACCTTAGGAATTATTTTGGTTGTCGTGGTGGTGCTTGTGGGCGGATACTTACTGACTAAGAAGAGCAACAACTCAGCAACAGGAACAACTCCAAACACAGCCGGAGGCGATTTAAGTAAAGTTCCGCCTCTAATTGGAGATAATCCTAGCCAAGGAGGGGGTACAGAGACTAAAGGGGCGGTTAAAGAATTTACAGTAATAGGAAGCAATTTTAAGTTTTCACTGAACGAGATCCGAGTAAAGAAGGGAGATATGGTAAAAATTACCTTCAAGAACGAAGAAGGTTCTCATGATTGGGTGATTGATGAGTTTAACGCTAAAACAAAAAGGCTCCAGGTGGGCGAACAAGAAACCATTGAATTTGTTGCCAATAAAGTGGGAACCTTTGAGTATTACTGTTCAGTTGCGGGACACAGAAAGAATGGGATGAAGGGAAATCTAATTGTTGAAGGGTAGTTGTTTTATTTCGAGCTCACTTTAAAAGTTTTCACTAGGATAGCGCTTGTATTTTAACTTCTACACCTATATTAACGAACCGAGGCGGGAAAAATTCCGTTGGTTTTTGTTTGGCTTTTCGTAGGGAGAGAAAATGTTTTGAAATGCAGAGGGCCCGAAATGGTTTCGGGCCCGGGCGCGCACGAGAAGGCGTTGCTCTATCTTCTGGTTCCGGCGATGTGCCTGCTTGCGATTTCTCGGTGGAACTGGACGAGATTGTCGATTTTCCCCTCAAGGCGTTTCCAGTAGGGATTTTTGCTTATTTTGGGGATCTCGCGGATGGCTTTAGTTTTGGCAGGGTCGAAGCTGTAGAGCACCATACACACAATCACCATGACCGCTTCATTGCCTAGTTTGGGTAGTCCAGAAAGCGAGTAGATGTGGTCGCCTACTCGGATGGCTCCGTCGTGTTGATCGACGTCGGAGTTCCGACTTTGCCAGCTTGAGATATGCTCTGGATGGACAGCTAAGCGAGTTGCATTCTCTTGGCAAAGGTTAGCATACTTCATTGCTTCTAGGGCTGGCAGTTCGCCGATTATGGTCAGGAAGTGGGGGATACCATGTTCCCCCGAGGCGACGCAGAAGTATTTTCCTCCTCGACGACCTTTCCAATCCTTCCTTCGTCCGAACAATTTAAATGCCTCAGCCAATGTTCTTTTGATGACTTCGATCATATCCTCAACGTACATTCCGGGTAGAGCTTGTACGGTTTTCAAGTTTCACCTCCTTTGGGTTTCGTACTATGTATTAATAGCAAATAGCTAATATAAAGGTCAAATTTCTGAGTTAATAATAAATAGAAAGCATAAATAGGGTTTAAGTGGGAGTTCTGAAATGCAGAGGGCCCGAAATGGCTTCGGGCCCTGATGGTTCTTGGGGGCTGGATTGCTTTAGGTTCCAGCGTGCTCGGCGACAGCGGTTTCGAGTTCGATTTTCTCCTTCAGTTCCTCCCAATAGTGATTGTTACTCACCACCGGGACTTCACTTAGGGGTTTGAGGAGCTCGGTCATACCAAGTCTGTTGCACCACATCATGCTCGCAGCGAGTAGGATAGCCTCATCTCCGAGTTCGGGGAGGCCTGAGAAAGAGAGGATGTGTCTCCCTACTCGGATGGCGCCGCCGTATTGTCCCGTCCTTTCATCTCTGCTTTGCCAGCTAGAGAGGTGGTCGGGGTTAGCGGCTAAACGCTGCGCTTTTTCCCGGCAGAACTCATAGTATCTGTCCGCCTTGCTGTTTTCAACTTCTCCGATCAGAATTGTAAGGTATGGGGTTCCGGTTATCCCGTCGGCTATACAGAAATAGCCGCCTAAGGGATATTCCCATGCCTTTTCTGCGCGGAAGGTTTTTGAGGCTAAGTGGAACGCTGCCTCAGCTGCCGAAACTAGCTCTCGGCTGAATCTGTCTCCGATCTTTGCAACGAT
>JAKALK010000030.1 GCA_021813155.1 bacterium | reverse complement strand
TAAGTTCGATAAACTTTTTGGAGGTCCGCCGCGCAAACCCGAGAGCCCCCTTACTCAGCGAGAAATGAATCTCGCCTGTTCTATTCAAGAAGTTACTGAGGAAATAATGCTTAAAATGGCTCGCCACATTAGAAAAACAACTGGAGAAAAAAATCTTTGTCTGGCTGGTGGCGTGGCTTTAAATTGTGTCGCCAACGGGAAGATCCTCGAAGAAAAAATATTTGACGACATCTGGATTCAGCCCGCCTCGGGCGATGCGGGTGGCGCCCTGGGTGCCGCCCTTTCAGTTTGGCATCAATATCTTAACAAACCCAGAGAAATTGAAATTGGGAAAGATAGTATGCGCGGCGCCTACCTTGGGCCAGAGTTTTCCCAAATCGAAATCGAGCAGTTTCTAAAGTCAAAGAATATCCCATATAAAGAAATGAGTGAGGAAAAAATTATCTCTGAAGTAGCCGATTTAATAAACAACGAAAAGGTTATCGGCTGGTTTCAGGGGAGAATGGAATTTGGCCCGCGTGCCCTTGGGAATCGCTCCATTATTGGCGATGCTCGTTCTCATAAAATGCAGGAAGTTATGAACCTGAAAATTAAATTTAGGGAGAGTTTTCGTCCTTTTGCTCCCTCTGTGCTTATGGAAAAAGTTTCTGAATGGTTTGAAACTAAACACGAAAGCCCATACATGCTCTTAGTTGCTCAAGTTAAGAAAGATAAAAGAATTCCTGCGCCCGGCGAAGAAAAACTCTTCGGTCTTGAGCGCCTTAAAACCCTTCGTTCAAAAATACCCGCCGTTACTCACGTTGACTACTCAGCAAGACTTCAGACTGTTCATAATAAAACCAATCCTCTCTATCATAAACTTATTGAAGTCTTTGATAATCGGTATCACTGTCCAGTTATTGTTAACACTTCTTTTAACGTTCGCGGCGAACCCATCGTCTGCACCCCCGAGGACGCCTACCTTTGTTTTATGAGAACGCACATTGACTATCTTGTCCTGGGGAATTTTATTCTCGATAAAAAAAATCAACCATCTCTTAAAGAAACAGAAGACTGGCGAAAGAAATTTGAACTTGACTAATAACATGAAGGAAATAGTATCCGAAATTAAACTTCTTAAACCATCCAAAAAAGATCTAATAAAATTCGGTGTCTTAATTGGCGGCATTTTAATTATCTTAGGCCTACTTTTTAAAAGCCATGCGATTTTTTACCTTGGAGCCGCTCTCTTCTTATTGGGAATTTCCTTGCCTAATCTTATTCGTTCTTTCTATTTACTTTGGATGGGGTTAGGTATTACCTTGGGTTGGTTCGTCACTAGATTTATTCTCTCTATCATCTTCTTTCTGGTTGTCACGCCTATTGGCTGGGTTCTCAAGCTTATCAATAAAGATCCTTTAAATCTAGAATTAAATCTTAGCAGCTACTGGTATAATAAAATAGAATCCAAATCTGGGCCTAAGCAATACGAAAATCAATACTAATTTATGACCAAAAAGAACATTGTCTTCACTGTGGTGTTAGTCTTGCTGATGCTAGTTTTTATCGAACTAAGCGTGAGGGTTTTTACTACTATAATAGGGCCCAGAGACCCGCGTCTTTCTTTCGCTAGTTTTAAAGGAAAAGAATGGGCCGTCGATCTGCTAAAAGAGTCAGAAGACATGGTCTATTATACTTTCTTTGATCCGTACACTATGTGGTCAGTTAAAAATCACAAGGGCAAGTACGTAAACAGTGATGCCGAAGGTCGACGCCTAACGTGGAATCCGCCGATGTCATCCTCAGGCAAAGTTGTTAATGTCTATACCTTCGGCGGTTCAACTATGTTTGGGGCTGGGTCTCGCGACGACTACACTATTGCCTCTGATCTTTCAAAGTCGATGAATCTTAAATCAGCCAAATATTATATTTCGAACTACGGCCAGCCCGCTTACCGGTTTAACCAAGAAGTTCTAAAGCTTATTTTATTAATCAAGGATGGTAAAAAACCTGACTGGGCTATTTTTTACGACGGAGTTAATGATGTCACTATATCCTACGAGGCTGGTCAGGCGTATTCGATTGGAGAAGAAAATGCCATTCGCAACAAGCTCCAAGGTTCAAACTTGGACTACTTTACTATGGGAGCCAGGGGAATATTAGGGAATATTTGTGAGAGCTGTAAAATCGCCTTTCATTTTATAAAAGATTTTAGATCTAATATATCTGGTAAAGCCGTCTGGCCGCGCCCTGTTGTCGGACAAAGTTATTCTGAAGAAAAAAGAGAAAGTCTTGCGAATGATATTTCAAGAGACTATCAAACCACCCTTGATCTCCTAGATAAACTCTCTAAGGCCTATGGTTTCAAATACGTAGTTTTTTGGCAGCCTTCTCTTCTGGATGGGAAAGGATTTATTGGTGATGAAAAGGCCCTCGAGAAGATTGACTTTGCGATGCAGGACAGTAATTTATTGGATCTTTATCGCCGGGTACATGGTAAAATTGATCAGATTAAAAATCCTAACTTCTTTGATATTTCTCAAGTTCTTGATAAAAGACAAAATCAGATTTACTATGACAAAGTTCACGTCTCTGAAGAAGGCAACGAAATTATTAGTCAAGCCATCTTCAAAATTTTAAATGAAAAATATGGTCTCTAAACTTAAGATCCTTAAAGAATTCTTTACCTTCCTTCTTGAAAGGAAAAAATGGTGGCTTATTCCGGTTGTTGTTGTTTTAGTCCTGATTGGCGCCGTATTAATTGTTGCTCATGGCTCAGCCCTGGCTCCACTCATCTACACCATTTTCTAACTTCCAGTCACATAAGTTCATAAAGCGAGACAATGTCTCAGTTTAAAGTCTTAATCACTACCTCTGGAACCGGTTCTCGTTTGGGGGATTTAACTAAAAACAAAAATAAAGCGCTGATTGAGATTAATGGGCGACCTACTATTGCTTATGTCCTCGACTCTTACAGTCCCAATATCCCTTTAGTAATTACCTTAGGGTATCTTGGCAATCAGGTTCGAGAATTTATGCTTCACGAGTTCCCTAACCGCCAATTTGAGTTTGTAACCGTCGACCCCTACGAAGGCCCTGGAAGTAGTTTGGGTTATTCCATTTCTTGTGCCAGAGAAAAACTTCAGTGTCCTTTTATCTTCCACGCTTGCGATACTATTCTTATTGAGCCTATCCCGGCGCCGGACAAAAATTGGTTAGGTGGTTACATTCCTCCGGAATTCGAATGGGCATCCTCCTCCGTCCACTATCGCACCCACCAAGTCAAAAATAACAAAGTCGTCAAGGTAAACGACAAAGGCGCCAAGGATTTTAACTCCGTTCACATCGGCCTAAGCGGCATTCATGATTACGAAATTTTTTGGCGAGCCTTGGACGTAATTCTTAAAAGTCCTAAGTCTGATTCGGACGTTTTTGTGATTGAAAAAATGCTCTCCTGGGGTGTCGAGTTTGCTTGGGTGCCCTACAAAACTTGGCTTGATACCGGCAACCTCGAAGCTCTGGAAAAAACTTCTAGCTTCCTAAAAAATCAGTCATCTTGACGGTTTTTCTTTCATTACGTACAATTTAGCGGTTCTTTACTGGCTGGAGTAATTTTGATTTTTGACAATTCGACTGATGGGAGGGGGTTTGAAATGGAAAAAATCGTCAGTTTAGCCGTTGAGGCGAGCTTCTCTGCTCTTGAAGTGGCTATGGGCGCCATTCGCCCATACCAATGCGGTGAACGGACCGTCAAAGAAGTTGAAATTAAGATCGATCGAACTCTGGTTACCCAGGTTGATCGGGAGGCTGCTTTGGTTGCCCGAGCCACTCTCCGTGCTCGGCTTGGGGAGGAGGTGGACTTTTTAATTGAAGACCTTGATGGTTCATCCCAGCCTAGCAAGAAACGCTTCTGGCTGTTCGGCGACCTTCTCGATGGAACCAACGCTTTTGTCTGCGGACTCCCAACGTCTACCGTTGGTATTGGGGTTTACGACTCTGAAGTTCGCGAGCTTGTGGCCGCCACCATCGGCGAGCCGGCCACCGGCCGCATTTGGACCGCTACCAAAGGAGAAGGATCTTTCCTCTTTACCCCTGGGGGCGAGCGCAGGAAGCTCAAAACCTGGGATGGAACTCTTGAGAAGCCCACCGTTTTTCTCGATGTATCACATGGCTTCACGAGAGGTGATCGCATCATCCTGCTCGACGAGCAGATGGAGGCCTTGTTTTCTTGGTTAGCGCGCCCATTCAAAGTGCTGATGCCGGGATCCAATCTCCTTCAACAGGCCCTGGTTGCGATGGGTGGAGAAGGATGTGTTGGTGCCGTGATGACGGCCAAGGGCGGTAATTGGGACGCTATTGGCGTTCTTCTGGCTCTTGAGGCCGGAGGTGCAGCGAAAGCCTTCCGGGTTTCAGAGGGTCGGCAAATGGAGGAGAAAAACCCTCTCGACGTTGACGCCTACGATATTCTCATCGTAGGCAACAACGAGAAAACGGTTAACACTATTGCCGGCTTCTTCGTCCAGCTCTTCTAGAGCCAGTGAGGCTACGATTCAATTTGGGCGGCTCGCGTAAGCGGGTCGCCCTTTCATTTTCTTGAAAATACCGACTTTGAGATTTAGAATTATAAAACGTTAATTTATGAAACCTCACGCCTACAAGGTTTTAATTACCACCTCTGGGATAGGTCAGAAATTAGGCGACCTTACCAAGTTTACTAATAAAGCCCTTATTCGAATTGGCAAAAAGTCCGCCCTCTCCTACATTATTGAATCCTATTCTAAAGATACCCCCCTTGTTATCACCTTGGGTTATTTTGGTGATCTAATCCGCCAGTTTGTTTCTTTAGCTTATCCTGATAGAAAAAACATTGAGTTTGTTGAAATAGATAAATACTCCGGGGAAGAGAGTAGTTTGGGCTACACCATGCTCCAGACTAAAGATAAACTTCAATGTCCTTTTATCTATCACGCCTGCGATACTTTAGTGACTGATCCCGTTCCTGCTCCGGCCGAAAACTGGGTTGGTGTTCACCGCCAAGGCGACCCTAGCCTCTACGCTACTTGGCAGGTTGCAAGCGATGACACCTTAATCTATTGCGATCGCGGCGCTATTGATTTTGATTTCATTCACATCGGTCTCGTTGGTATTAAAGATTTTGAAGCCTACTGGAAAATCCTTGAAAAACTTTATTCAAAAAATCCCAAAAACCAAGGCTTAAACGATGGAGAAGTTATTCGAGAAATGGTCAAACAAAATCTTAAGTTCCAAGTCGTTGAGTTCCCCACTTGGTACGACACTGGTAATGTTGTCGGTCTAAATCAAGCTCGACGGGAAACCTTGGACCGCTTCGATAATCTCGATAAGGCCGAAGAATCTATTTTTATTTTCGATAACTTTGTTATCAAGTTTTTTAAGGATACTCAATATATTAAAGACCGCGTCGCCCGCGCCGAGGTTTTAAAAGGTCTCACTCCCAAAATCGAGCACCATACCCAAAACTTCTATCGTTATGAATTTGTAAAAGGAGACCTGTACTCGCGAACCGTTACCCCTGAAGACTTTAAAAAATTTCTAACTTGGGCCAAACGAGAACTGTGGCACCCAAGCGAAGAAGTTTCCCGAGAAGAATTCAAGAAAAAATGCTTGGATTTTTATCAAGGTAAAACCAAGACCCGAGCCCTTTCTCTCCTTCAAGATAATTCCCTGGAAGACGAAGAACAGCTTATTAATGGCGAGTTAGTCCCTAAATTCAGTGAAATTTTTGACCAAGTTAATTTTAAAAAACTCTCCGAGGGAGAACCTCGCCGAATTCACGGCGACCTGGTTTTAGATAATATTATTCACACCCCCGACTCTTATTGCCTCCTCGATTGGCGGCAGAATTTCGGCGGCCTTATAAAAAGTGGCGACATCTATTACGATTTAGCCAAGCTTTATCATAATTTAGTTGTGAGTCACGACGCCGTTTTTAATAATCTTTTTTCTGTTAAAATTTCAGGAAATCACGTCTCTTGCGATATTCTTAGAAAACACAATCTGGTCGATTGCGAGAACGTCCTTTTCAATTTCATCAAAGACGAGGGCTACGACCTTGATAAAGTTAAACTCATTACCTCTCTAGTTTGGCTGAGTAGTTCGCCCCTCCACCATCACCCCTATAATCTCTTTCTTTACCATCTCGGCAAACTCAATCTATGGCGATCAGTAAAAAATCAAAAATGAAAAATTTTGTTATTGATGTTGACGGTGTTATGACCGACGGCCAGTTTCATGTCTCCTCTGAAGGTAAGGTGATGAAAATTTTCGGCCCCGACGATCACGATGCCCTCTTACTTTTAAAACCATTCATCAATATTATTTTTGTAACTGGCGACAAAAAAGGGTTCCCTATAACTCGGAAAAGAATCGAAGAAGAGATGAAGTTCCCTTTGGAAATAGTAAGCACCTTTGAACGCGTCGCTTGGATTAAAAATCATTTTAATCCAAAGGAAACCATCTACATGGGCGACGGTATCTTCGATGCTATGGTTTTCAAAGCTGTCGGTTACTCTATCGCTCCCCAAAACGCCTTTTCGAAGATAAAAGAGCACGCCGATTTCGTCACTCCGTCAAAAGGTGGGGAAAGCGCAGTGGCCGAAGCTTGCTTTCATATTGCCGAAAAGTTTTTTGAGCCCTTTGATGTATTAAACCTAGAACTTAAGTCTGGGCAAGGCGAATGGGGTAAGTAAAAAATTCAAATTATGAAAATAACCTCCGGGATTAAGGAAAAATTAGGCCAGATTCCACTCGTCCATAATCTGTATAATCTCTACCTCACTTCCCTTGACCTAGTTTATAAACCTGAAGATCTTACTCAAGAATATTATTCGACGATCAAAGATCTTGGCGACGAAGAACTTGAACATCAGATTGGTAGGCTTACCAACTTCAAAGAAATCCTGAAAGAGATAAAAACCAGAAAGCTTGAAGGAGATATTATTGAGTTTGGAACATGGCATGGCTTCTCTATGCTCTGGATCGCCTATTTATCTGAGCGCCTCGGAATTTTTGGCAAAAAGATATTGGGATTCGATAGTTTTAAAGGACTCCCCGAATCTGAAGGGCGCTTTATAATGGGAGCGTTTAAAGAAGCTACCCTAAAGAAGTGTCGGCGTAATTTGCGCAAGAACAAGAATCTTTATCCTCTTACTAAGAAAAATATTTTTGTCGAACAGGTTGAATTTGGAGAAAAAAACAAAATCTTAAACACTATCACCAATCTTAAATGCCAACCTTTTGTTTTTATTCACATTGACTGCGATGTTTCTTCTTCGTTGCGAGAAGTTTTTAAGGTCCTGAAAGGCAATGGCCGGTACGAGCTTCTTGCCGATGAATGTTTTATACTCTTTGACGACTATGGTCATCCTACTCAATTTAAATCAGCCGTCGCCGATATATTTGAAGAACTTAATCAATATTGGAAAATCAAAGAACATTCCCAAACCAAACTGACCAAAAATTTTCGGTTAGTAAGAAAATAAAACCCCCTCAAGTATTTTGCTATGAACCCAATCAGTAAAATTGGTATTGGTCCTATGAGCTCCGAAATTATCGAGGCTGTTTTTAAATATTCTGAAGTCAATAATATTCCCCTTATGCTTATCGCATCTAAAAATCAGATTGATTGGGACGGTGGTTACGTGAATACCTGGACTACTCGCCAATACGCAAGCTATATTTCCGATCTTAAAAAGCAGTATTCCCAAGCTAAGGTTTACATCTGCCGGGATCACTGCGGTCCGGGTTTTAAAAGTAATGACTTAAACGATGTTTATAAAACTATTGACGACGACATTGAAAACAACTTCGATCTCATTCACGTTGACTTCTGCCATTTCGATGGAGACAAAAAAAGCGTTTTAGAATCTTCCACTGAAGCCATTCGCTATATTCTAAAGAAATCTCCCCAGACCCTAATTGAAGTTGGTACCGATGAAAACGTTGGCGCTCGCCTGACCGATGTCTCAAGAATTGAAGAAGAAATGAAATTTTTCACAGCCATTACTCCGATTCATTTCTTTGTGTGTCAAACCGGCAGTCTAACCCAAGAAATCAATCAAACTGGCGACTTTAACCTGTCCTTTCTAGTTAAAGTTAGAGAAGTAGCCAGCCGCCACCATCTCTTTTTAAAAGAACACAATGGAGACTATTTGGATGCCGAAGCCATCAAAAAACGGAAAGGCTTAATCGATGCCATTAATATTGCCCCTCAATACGGTCTTCTTCAAACCTATCTAACCTTAGAAAAATCGGCTCTCTATGGTATTGATGCCGGAGAATTTCTCGAGGACGCCTACCTAAGTAATCGGTGGCGGAAATGGCTCTTCAAAAACGACAAAGACAATAGGTTCCTCTGTTCTTTAATTGCTGGCCACTATGTTTTCTCTGGTGACGCTTACCGCCGCCTTTACGAAAAAATTAGTCGCCACGAAAACTTCAAAGAGACGGTTATTAACGAAATGATGAGAAATTTTGATATTTATGCAAAAAATTTATAATCAGGATTACTTATGAAAAAACTTGATCATTATATAGAAAGGCTCGAGAGTATCATTACCGGCAAATCCAATCTCGAACCCCTTTATTCGTTTAAAGACTTCCCTGTTTTTATGGGTTGCGTTGATACTCCCGAAGAAGAAGATATTGTTGCTAATATGGACTGGTTAATCTGTCCCGAGTCTGGTCTTATTCAGCTCAAAAATCTAATCCCCGAGGAAGTTCTTTATTTGAATCAACATAATGATGGAACCGGTCAGATTTGGCAAAATCTCTACCGGGAATTCGGTCGGTTTATTAAGGAGCATACCCCTGGAAAGAGTATTTTAGAAATTGGTGGCGCTCACGATTGGGTCGCCAAAAACTACTGGGAATTCGGCGGCGAGGCTTCGTGGCTTATCGTGGAACCCAACCCCGAATACATCAAGAATCCCAAAATTAAAGTAATTCGAGCTTGGTTTGATGAGCATTTTAAAACTCAAGACCATATCGATACCGTTGTTCACTCGCACGTTTTGGAGCACACCTATAATCCCCAATTATTCCTAAAGCAAATTCATGACTTTTTAAAAATTGGCGATTTTCACCTTTTTGCTTTTCCGAATATGTTCCCGATGTTGGAAAAAAAGTTTACCAATTGCTTGAACTTTGAACATACCCTTTTCCTAACAGAGTATTTCACCGACTATCTTTTAAAAATCACAGGTTTTGAAATAGTTGCCAAAGAATACTACGGTGACCCCCATAGTATTTTCTATGCCACCAAGAAAATTAACCCACCCGAGAACCCTCCTTTTCTCGAGAATCAGTACCGGCTCTATAAAAAGACTTTCTTGGATTTTGTTAGTTATCACACTGATATCGTGGAGGAACTTAATAAAAAAATTTCTCTCGCCCAAGAACTCGTTTATTTGTTTGGAGCCCACATTTTCTCGCAATATCTAATTCAGTTTGGTCTCTCTAAAGAAAAAATCGTCTCCGTTTTAGACAATAGTTCTATCAAACAAGGCAAACGGCTTTATGGCACCAATCTTGTGGTGGAGTCGCCCAAAACCCTCCGAGGCAAAGGTAAAGTCATTGTTATCTTAAAAGCTGGCATTTATAATGAAGAAATCAAAAAAGATATTCTTGAAAACATTAACCCCGAAGTCGCCTTTTGGTAATTCGGCAGTTGCTTAATTTATGTCCAATAAAATCTCTCACACTAATCCTTTAGTGAGTATTGTTATTCCAACTTTTAATCGAGCTGGAAAAATTAAGGCTTCTATTAATAAGGCCCTGTCTCAAAATTATCCGAATATTGAAATCATCGTCGTAGACGATGGTTCCGCCGACGAGACTGAATCAGTCGTCACCGCTTTTGCACGAGAAGAAAAAAGAATTCGTTATTTTAGAATTCCTAATTCCGGCATCTCAGCCGCGAGAAATAAGGGGGCCATAGAAGCTAGGGGAGAATTTATAACTTTTATAGACGACGACGACGAACTTCTCCCTTCTTATCTCGAGGCTGTCGTTCCCAAAATCCGAGCCGGCAGTGACAAGATTGGGGCAGTCGGATCAGGATTTATCCTTGAGGATCAATCTGGTTTCAAGTCTTACAGCTGTCCGCGTGCTGAACCTTTCTGGGACTGTATTGTCGGCAGTGGCTGGACTTTTCGCCGGGATGTTTTTATTAAAACCAATCTTTGGTTTGATGAAAGTTTTCGAGGGCACGAAGATTCTGAATTTAGTATTCGCTTCCGCCAGAAGTACGACGTTTTAGTTATTGACCAACCTCTCCGCATTTATCGTATGACCTTCACTAACTTTAAAAAGAAGTACCTATCCTTATCTTCTGATCGATCGCGGGATTATACCTACTACAAAAAATTTATTGAAAAACATTTCGAAGTTTTCAAAAAAGCCGGGCCTGATGCAGTAGCGATGGTTACCTTTAGGGCGGGAGTTTTTTTTGGGCAGTCGGGTAGGATGGGAGAGTCGAGAGATATGCTAAAGACCTCTTTGAAATCTCAGTTTTCTCTTCGAGCCCTACTTTATTTCCTTTTTACCTTTTTTGGATTTAGAACTTT
>JAKALK010000029.1 GCA_021813155.1 bacterium | reverse complement strand
GTCGTGAAGCGTGGTGACGTTGTTGATTTTTGAGTTCGGGAAAACCGAAACATAATATTCGGCGGCCTCTTTGGCTTCCTTGTCGAACCAAAGATGGGGAGTGATTTTTTTCATATTGTTATGTTTTAGATGAACAGTTGAGCATCCATTTGACGCCGAACTTGTCGACGCAGGAACCGAAATAGTCGCCCCAAAACATTTCTTGAGGCGCCATCTCCGCTTTGCCGCCTTCGGAGAGCGCTTTGAAAAGCCGATCGGTTTCAGCGCGAGTGTCGGGTTCGAGGTTGATGTAGATGTTGTTGCCGAAATTTACCTTGAAGCCCATCGATTCCGGCGCGTCGGTCCCCATCAAAACGTGCCCGCCTAAAATCGGCAGAGCGACGTGCATTACTAAATTTTTGTCTCCTTCAGTGAGAGGCGGTTGACCGGGTTGGGCTGGAACTTCGCCCATACGGTTAATTTTGCCAATAAACTCCGTGCCGAAAACGGATTTATAGAAATTGAAGGCGACTTCGGTTTCCCTTGCGAAATTAAGATACGTGCTGACTTTTGCCATAATTTTATTTGTTATTATTAATTTTCGACTCCGGTTTATTGTAGCACAAATTTGAAACTATCCTTTGCGATGAGGGCAGCCGGCCCAGCAGCAGGGGCGTCGCCTGCCTGCCGGCAGGCAGGCATGCCACCTACCTATGAGAACACCCTGCCCAACAACACGGTCGCCTCATCCCAGTCCTCATCTTTGAAATCGCCTTATTTATTCTAATATTCCGCGTTTCTGATTTCTTTCCCGATGTGACCCAGCAAATCCATTCGTTCCGAGCGAGGGGCGTAATATCCGCCCATAATTCCTTTACGGCTTTAGCAGAGGCGATGGCTTTTTTGAAGTCTGCGGGGATTTTATGCGCTGTGCCGGAGAAGATTTCGGTTTGAGGCATGAGTCTATAATAACATTAGAAATTAGATAGATAAAAAGATACTCCGCGGACGTGGGTCTCGCGGAGTATCAATACCAGAAACAAGAATTTAACGCTACTTGCAGCTTAATTCTTTTATCTTAGCTCTCGTGAGCGAACCGACAAAACCGGTCGGGTTAATGCTATTTGCTTGCTGGAATTTTTTTACAGCTTGAAGAGTCATGGCTCCAAAAAATCCGGTTGGCTCAGAATTGAGGTAGCCTTTAGCTTGCAAAAAATCTTGAAGAGCAGACACATCGCCGCCCGTTGAAACATCTCGCGAACGGTAGGTAAGGCTGTTCGATAAATCGAGGCAGGCATTCACGGGAACATCTTCGCTGCCAGTTGCTGGTTGATTGCCAGAAGGTGTCGCAGTGTTGCCTGTTTGAGACTTAAGAGAGTTAACTTGGTTTTGTAGGGTCTGAATCTGCTGAAGGAGGGATTGGATATCGTTTGTATTGGAAGGCGATGTCTGTAAGTTTGTGCTTTGTTGGGAATTAGAATTCGCAACGGTCACTGAAATAGAATTGCTGTTTAGCAGACTACTTCCTTTTTGCCCTATTTGAATAGAATGCGAACCGAGACTTGTGTTTGATGGGACAACAAAACTAAGAGAGGTCGCGGAAATAAATTTCGTAGCAACGAGAGGGCCATAATTGCCATCGATAGAAACAAAAGAGTATTGATCAAAATTTGAACCATAGATATAAACAGTATCCCCGACTGCTGCTGTGTTTGGAGAAATATATGAAATTACCGGAGATTGGGCGGTAGCGACAACAGCCAAAGATGCAGAGCTACTTAGCGGGAAGTTGCTGCCTTTTTCGCCAACTTGGACGGTGTGGTTGCCGAGGCTAAGGCTAGAAGGAACCACGAAACTTAGAGAAGTAGCCGAAACTAGAGTCGGAGTAATTGACGCCCCAGATGCGCCGTCTAAAACCAAGAACGAATATCGATTGAAATTTGCGCCGTAAACATAAACCGTACTACCAATAGTAGCAGAGGTTGGACCAATATAAGAAATGGTTGGAGGTTGCGGGGTAGCAATGACGCTAAGCGATACAGAATTACTTAATGGAAAGCTGCTCGCCTTTTCGTTTATTTGAATGGTGTGGCTACCGAGACTCGTGTTTGATGGGACAACAAAACTAAGAGAGGTCGCGGAAATTAAAGTGGGCGTGATTGATTGGCCATTGGCCCCGTCGAGAACAATGAAGGTGTTGGAATTAAAATTTGTGCCGTATACGTATACGGTGCCACCAACTACTATTGACGACGGTCCGATCGAAGAAATAGCCGGCGCAACTTGAGCTAAGGAGATGTGCGGAGTAATGAAAGTTACGACCATAAGAGAAACTAAGGGCGCTAACCAGATACTTTTTTTCATATGTTTATGATTTTTAATAGATTAACTACTTTTTTATTATTATAACACAATACCTAAAATCCAAAATACCAAACCGGGAAACAGGTGGCGAGCCTCCTCTGTTCTTCAGCTAACTAAGGACTACGGATGTCAGTTAAACGATATGTCTTTTAGGATCGACATTAGTTCCGTCGTTTACGCCATAAAATGCTTCTCTTTTACTCAAAAGATTTGTGGCTGTGACAAATATCTTTTGGTTTCTTGCTGTCTCTTCGTCAAAATTTGCTCCAACAGTGTAAATGCTTGGGTATTTCCCGGAGGTTGTATTTGTAGGATTTGTAGGATCATAAATATAAACTTTTTCTCTTAATCGAATAACTATAAAGCTATGTTCTTCGGAAAATTCCCAATCCTTATCCCAAAGTACATCGCCGCTGAAATAGGTTGATGACACACCTTCTTGCTGCAAATATCCTTGAGCAAGCGCGGCGACTTCTGCGCACTCTGCGGTATTGGCGTTAAAAATATCGCTTAATTTTATTTCCCTACCTTTGTCACTATAAAGCTTTTGCCGCTCTTTTTCTTTTTCTGGATTATCTGGATATTTTTCCTCAAACTTTTTGGTAAACGCAAACAAAGCAGCAAATAACTTTTCATCAAACTCTATCCCTTGTGAGACTAGCCATTCTTTTAATTTTAGTAAATTATACTTAGTGGCAAGCTCGCTGGTTTCGGCGAAAAATTGTTTGAAGTTTTCAAAATCGCCAGTAACTTTAATGTTTACTTCGGGAGAAAATATGTTTTCTCCGCCGACGGGAATACGGTCTCCTTCGTTAAATTTTGAGATTTCAAAACAATGCCCAAAAAGTTGCTTGATTTTTCCTGCTTCTTCATGTTTGGCTTGTTTTCCTACGCCGGGCGCTTGCTCTTTGGGATTAATTTGCGGTGATTTTTCAAAACTCATAATATAAATTTACTGACATTTAGCCCCTTGAGTAAACGCGCCTCGGATTTTTGAGCAGTGGGAATATTTTTGCAGTTTTATTTTTATTAAAAATTACGCTTCGATGACTTCTTCTAATTCCAAAAATTTGAAATTTAAACCCTGTACACTGAAGTGTTTTTCGACTTCTTTTAAATCTACAGGGAATTTAGGATTATCATAGTGGATGGGCACAACAAGTTTTGCGCCCGTCTCTTTTGTGAAAAGAGAAGCTTCAAAGGGGCTCATCACTAACCCGTGATTACAGACGGGCACAAATAAAATATCGCATTTATACTCGTTCTTGAAACAAATAGTGTCGCTTGTTTGATACGCTCGATTTTTACCGTCGTCGATAATAAACCCGACATTTTCGTTAACTTCTTTGCCACCCTTAAGAAGTGGTATATACCCGTGAACTGCTTTTACGACTTCAATTTTAATGTCGCCAAAATCCAAAACGTCTCCAGGTTTGACAATATTAGGAGAAATTTCCGGATATGCCTCGGCGACTTCTTTAGTCGTATAGAATTTTGTTTTTGGATTTTGAACAATCTTTTTGATAGCCTCGATGTGGCAATGATCGGCGTGTTTATGAGTTACTAAAAGTATGTCGATATCTTTCCACTCGTTATCGGGATACGATTCTTTGTATTTTATATACCCCGGATCAATAAGTATTCTTTTGTTGTTGGTTTCAAATAAAATGCACGATTGGGCGAAACGAGTGATTTTCATGGTTATAATTTAATAAATTAAGCCGAGAGGAAATTATTTTTTTCTGATCAGTAATACAAATTGTAAAATACAATGACCGAAAACAATAGTCCGCTGGTTATTACAATAAGCTCTCAGTTAACAAACTGTACCCGATAATTTCAAGATCATTGATCGACTCATTGGTTGATTTATAATCCAATATTTTTATTGAAAATCTATATTTCTTTCCCAACTCAAATTGTTTCGTATTGTCAGCAAATAAAATCATTTCTTTATCCGATAGTATGTAGGTTTCAAGAATCTGATTGTTTTCCGAAATGACAATATTATCTCGCATGCAAGGTACGCATAGTTTACCCTTTGGACAGGGCGGACAAGTATAAATTTCCGCAACATAACCTTCGGTATTATAAGTTCCGGATGAAAATTTATTTTGTTTTATTTCGTGAATGGGGTAAAAGGCAAAGTTTGATAATGGAGGATAAGTTCTATTAACTGCCGTGTCCACGCCCGACTGCTGATTGTTCAAAAAATAATAAACTCCACCGGCGAGGATGACTAAAATTATTACGAAAAGCCAAATATATTTATAGTCCATAAATTTATTCTACCACCCTTGTTCTTTGTATGATTTTACGATATCGGAAAGTTCCTTTTCAAAAAGAGATATTTTTTCATCAAATACAGAAATGGTTTTTATTTTCTCTGGTTTGTCTAAAAATTTCTTAACCCATTCAATACCTTCTTCGATATTTTCGGCGACAAAATCAGAAGCAACAAAAATAAATGGATGAATCCAATCTTTAATATTTACACCGCCAAAAACAACATTCTCCCTCCGGTGGTGGGTGTTTTTGGGAACAACCGAGATGAGAGGTTTCTTAAAATATTTCGCAAGCACCATTTCTTGCGCCGTTCCAGCGCCAATTTTGGAGGTGGCGTGGACAATCACGATATCAGAATTTTTAATAAGCCAGAGGTCGTGTCCAACCACTAAATCGGGGCCGACGTTGTCGCTAATCAAATCACCATTCAAAAACTTGGCTTGGGGTATGGCTTTACTGATTTTTTCAACATAATCGGTTTTCCAATCAATCCAATTCTTTCGCTCCTCGTCCCCTTTTGGGATACTGCCGAGCAGGGCGAATTTTATGGAGTTGTTTTGGGTCATTAAATTATTTTACCGATTAATCCACTTTTTGAAAATCGACGGAGAGGATTTTGGTTTTCATTTTGTTACTTCGATTTGGGATAAAAAGTTTTGGCATTCTATAAGGAAATTTCGGCTTTCTCGAAACCCTTAATGTTGCTGTCGAGTGTCCCAAGGGGATCGCTCCATTGAAATAATATCGGATCAAAACTCCACGTTTCGGGATCTACTTTAAAAATTAAGTTTTTATGAATTATTGGGGCGTAAGAAACCTTAACTGTTGTAATAACACGTTTGATATTATTTTTTGCCCATTCAAGATCAACATCTCCAGTTTTTTCTCTAGCTATGGCTTTACGTAATATAGCACCATCATCATGACCATTTATTATTCCAGGATTAACGCGCCAAGAATGGGTTTGTTTATTAAAAGATTTTCTTGTGGCATCTCTATATTCTGTCGTAGTTTCGATATTCAGCCAAAAATAAATTGGGAATTTCGAGCTGTTTTTTACCATCAGACGAGTATCGAGTTTCTGCGCCGTGCTAATGCTTTCTTTGTTGCCAGAATAGGTTTTGCCTGATTTCATGATGAAAGTTACGCTTGGCATATATGTAAACCTCGCCAACGACCTATTAACCCTCCATTGAAGGAACATAAAGATGGCTGTAATTGCCGATATAAATAATGAAAGTATTAATTGCCAATCTATAAACATTAAATCAATAAAAGAAGTTGTGCTTTCTCCCGCAGCCCCGCTTCCGCTTCCCTGCCTGCCGGCAGGCAGGGCTTTTTCGGGGCACTCATTTTTCTAAATTCTAGCCCGCGCCTACGGCGGGGCACTAGAACTTGCAACACTCATTAATTCGTTAACAAGTTCTAGTGCGGAGGCGGTGAGATTCAGCTTTTATCTTTCTCCCGCGCATCGCGGAGGGTGAGAGATTCGAACTCTCGGTGGGTTTCCCCACACACGCTTTCCAAGCGTGCGCACTAGACCGCTATGCGAACCCTCCGCGATATGCGGGATTGCGATTTGTTCCTAAAAATCCTACGTCGGCTTGAATTTTTAGACAAATCGGGAACAGTACTTGCCGCTCAACTCCTGCCTGCCGGCAGGCAGGACTCACGCACCTCTCCTTTTTCTTCAATACTCTATCACTCCTCTTTTAAATGCTCAAGGAAATAAATTTAGGGGGAGAGCGCGGCCCAGCACCCTCCCCTTTGACTGAGTTGTGGACGGACGAACCACAACGCTTCCAGCACCCTTAGCGAGAGCAGCGAATAGGGTGCCGTACATCACAACGACGATCGCCCGTGGTTTTAGTATATAAGCTTGTCACGGGGTGTCAAAAAAAGCAGGGAGGTGCAAGAACTTCTGCATCCTCCCTTGGGTTGCCACAGCTTAACCTGTGGCTGGTTGATACCGGTAGACGAGCAACAAGGCAGGCGCGGTCTTTTGCCCTGCGGTTAACCGATGAGCGTCGCTTAGGCGCTTCTAGAATTAGTATAGCTCGACGGGTTCTTAGGTCAAGAAATGATGGTGCCTTGAAAGTCTTTGCCTGATAGGAGGTTTTTGAAATTTTTTAAATCTTTGCCATTTATAACAATCGCTGCCATTTTTTCTTTCTGGCAGAGCTTGGCGGCGATGGGGTCAACGGGAGAACTGAAGCCGGGGATCCATTTTGAGGGAATTAATTTTCGATATGCGCCCCAAGAAAGTTTTTCAAATTTTTTGGCTTGGGGAAATCTTTGGGGATCTTTTTCAAAGACATAGGCGGGCTTGCCGGCGTTTACGAATTCTTTGATTTTGAAATCGGCAGCGATTTGAGCCGCGATGAAATCGGTGGACCAGCCCGGACGCCAGCCAGAACCAATGGTGACCCCATACCAAAGCTTTGCGTTGGTATGGGGCTGCGCTTCGCTTGTTTTTTTTGCCTTTGCTCTTTCGATCGATTTTTCCCTCGAATCTATGATTTCGGGATCAGCGACATCGCTAAAAATAGTTCTTAGAAGATGGGCGTTCAGTCGAGTAGCGTGGATGCCAAGCCAATCTTTATCTTCGTTGTTTATTTTTGAAACTTTGTAGGCGGCTTCTTGGAAAACTCGAGCGGGCTTGCCGCCGCCGGTCACGATAATAAATTTGTATCCTTTTTTAATGAAGCGACGGATAAATAAGTTAAATTTTCTGAGGAAATTAATGTCGATTTCGTCTGGATAAATAATTGAGCCGCCAAGGCTAATAATAATAGTTTGCTTAAATTGATAGCTCATAGCCCCACTAAACTGACATTCCGCGCAGGATTTTTATTCTCTCTTCAATAGGAGGATGGGTCATAAATAATTTATGAAGCCAGGAGGTGCGTTGTTTCTCTGGGAAGGGGTCGTCAATCCAAAGATGAGAAGTAGTATTTTTAGCGGCGCGCATGGGAGTTATATCTTTACCAATTTTTTCTAAAGCGCTCGCAAGACCTTCGGGGTAACGAGTTAAGAGAGCGCCAGAGGTGTCGGCTAGAAATTCTCTTTTTCTTGAGATGGCGAGCTGAATTAAGGTAGCAGAGATGGGCGCGAGAATTGAAAGCGTGATGCCGATAAGAAACATTATCGCTTGAGCTTGGCCGCCGCCTTCACTATCTCTACGTCGTCCTCCGCCCCAGAACATCGAGCGTAGAAACATATCGGCCAAAATGGAAATGAACCCGACAAGAACAACAGCAATGGTGCTGATTAGGATGTCTCGGTTTCCGATATGAGAGAGTTCATGGGCCAAAACACCCTCAAGCTCGGTTTTATTCAGCTTTTCAAGGAGCCCGCGGGTAACGCAAACAACGGCGTTTTGAGGATTCCGGCCAGTGGCAAAAGCATTCAAGGCGGGTTCATTCACGATATAAATTTTAGGAACAGGAAGGCCGGCAGTGATGGCTAAATTTTCAATGATATTATAAAGTTCGCGATTAGAATTTCGATCAACTGGAACAGCTCCGGCCATAGAAAGTACAATTTTATCCGAATACCAGTAGCTTATAAAACTCATAAAACAGGAGAAAACGACGGCAAAGTAGAGAATATTTGAGTTGCCGTAGATTTGAGCAAACACAAAGCCAATCGCAATAATAACAGCGAAGAATAGGGTGAAAAGCAGATAGGTTTTCCTTATATTTGAACTTTTATGAGTGTAGAGAGTAGCCATATTGTGTTTTTTAACTGGCGCCGCCACCACCACCTCCTCCCCCACCGCCGGCTCCGCCACCGCCACCTCCGCTGGCGCCAGAACTCCCGAAAGCCGAAGTGAAAGAAGATGTGAAGCTAGAGCTAAAACCGGTGGGAGAAAACGAGCCTGTGCCGCCCGAAGAGACGCTCGAGCCATAAATTGCGGTAGAGCCATACCAATTCGGAGGAGCTAAGTGCATAGTTTCGAAGTTCTTAGCCCATTTTTTCTCAACTCCGAAAATCATAGCATACGGAAGATACTTCTCAAATAAATCCGGCGTGAGATTTTGCATTCGATATTTTTCGGCAGTTTTTAGATACAGTTTGAAGCCAAGCCAATCGTCTTTTAAAATTCTACCTTTGGCGGAAAGGCGGGCCTCAAATTTTATGAAAGCCCAGAGAGCGACGGAAACCACAATGAGAGCGCTAGTCAAGATAATAATTTGTTTATTCTCGAGAGAAGAACCCCAAAGATACTTTGAAAAAATGAGGCCTGCGAAAAAAAGACCTACCCAAATACCGGTTTTAATTCTCTCTTTAGAGGGACCAACATCAAAAGCGGCGGTTTCGCTTTCGGTCTCTTTTATAATATCTGCAGATAATTTATGAATTCGAATGGAAACAATCCTTTGTTTGGAACTCGATTTTTTCATCTCTCTAGTTGAAAAATAGTTTCCGAAGCCGAAAAGAATCCGAAGGTATTCTTTTTCGTAATTTTCTAGACCGGGATCATTTTCGTATTCTTTAATTTTGTGTATGGTGTAGTTTTTGAATTGACCTCTCGTGCGGGCGAAGACATAGGCAAAAGTTATCAAGACAGGGAATATAAGGATGAGGGCAGGAGAAGACGAAGGAGAAGTTGCAATACCGAATAAGAAAATAGAGACAATAAATGTAACGAATAAAAGTGGAATTAGCATTGAGATCCAATTCATTATTCCAATATCCTTGCTTTTATCTTCTTCGATTTTTACATAACCCCTCACGGCTAAATCGATAAGAGAAGCAGAGAGCCCCTTGTTGGTTAATTTTTCGGTGGTGATAATTTCTGCCATGGCGGGTTTAAGGTGCTCGGGCGGCTCATATTCAGCGACAACGGTTTTATTGTCTTTTGGAAATTTTTCGGTTTTAAGCCAACGGATAAAACCAATGATGATTCCGGCGAGGGCTACGAGAATAGAGAGAATAATACCGTAATAGATTTTTATGAAATCCAGCCAAAAAGAGGATTGATTCACTATGCCCTTGGGCCAAGTGATATCAACAGTAAAAGCCTCATGAGGAGAAAAATTCTGCCCGGAAAAAATAAATTCGCCGGTTTCAGGATTAAAAACTTTTAAGATTGGATTGGCCGCATTGCTGCGGTAAGCATCAAGGGTAATGTCTTTCTCGTCGAGTTTTTGGGGTAAAGAAATATTTACTCCTGAGATTAAAACCGGCACGTCGTAGGAAGTAAAAATGTTCCAGTAGAAGCGATCGGAATTTTTATTGAACTCGAGCGAGCCGTGGATTTTATACTTCAGTATCCAAGTGTGGGCGGTGTCTTTAAGGTTGTAGTACCATTCGATATTTTGATTGCCATTTTCTCTGAAATAAGTGAATTTGCCCCAGCTTGCGGGGTTAAGTTTATCTAGGCGACGGGAACTATAAGTTAGGGCCTGGCCGGTTTCGCCGTTGATCACGGAGATATCGGTTATGGCGTCGATTTTAGTCAGCGGAATATCGCGCCAGCCTTGATGGAATTCGCCTTGGTAGTTAAAGGCCTGCCTTTCTTCAATATTAACGGTTGAATCTTCATTAATTTTGGCGTTTACGGAAATCGAACTGTAGTTATAACTTTTCTCGCCGGCGGGAGATTGGGCGAAGATTTTGTCTACCGGAAGCGCCACAATAAAAACAAAAAGGCCCGCAAATAGAAAAATCGTCTTGATTTTTCTGACAGAGCGGATCATTTTTGTTTAGAATCTAGAATTTCACCTGCACGGGTTGGCCCTCGGGGCCTTTTTCGTCAATGTCGAAGAATTCTTTGGGGGTGAAATGAAAGAGATTAGCAATTAAGTTTGAAGGGAAAGTTTCAGCTTTGGTATTGAAATCACGGACGTTGCCGTTATAGAACCTTCGGGCAGCTTGGATTTTGTTTTCGGTGTCGGTGAGTTCATTCTGAAGTCCTTGAAAGTTTTCAGAAGCGCGGAGTTGGGGGTAATTCTCAGAGACGGCGAAGAGAGTTTTAAGC
>JAKALK010000028.1 GCA_021813155.1 bacterium | reverse complement strand
GATCTTGGGTCAATGTGGATAACTCTCGCTCGTATTCCCCTTTTGGGAACCGGCGTTGTGATTGCTACAGCGGCAATCCCCCACCTGCATCTCCCTCGCCAGATTTTGTTTTGCAAAAACCAAGCTCTGGCTTCAGTCCAATAGCTTCCCAAAAGAGAAATATTCGCTTACTGGGTGAATTTAAAAGTTCTAATAATCTTATCAATCAGATTCTTATCATCTAAAACAAAAGGTTTTTGATCTCCTTCGCATGAACCCATTGTTATCTGCACAAATGAATTTCCTAACGGAATCAAGATATTCCATGCCCCGCATCCTTCGTAAAGCTGTTTAAACTGGTAGGCATCATGTCCATCTGCTTCGATTTTAGTTGGGACGATTTTTATCCCGTACTGATCTTGGAGATTGTTGGGGGTTAAACTTCCTTCTCGAATGAAAAGAGAAATGCGTCCGTGCTTATTCCCAAATGAAATTTCCGAGGTCGATGTTTGTGCTTTAAATTCAGCTGGATATTTAAACTCAAAACCGTATTTTTCGTTGCGGTAGGTTTGCCAGTTGGCAGTTTCGTCAGAGATACCGATGTCATAATAATCTTGGATAAAGACGTTCTCTGGAACCTTAGTTGGTTTTTCGAAGTGAGTGATTTTTTTGTTTCTCATTATCCATGTTGAATAAGTTGAAGGTGGATATTTCGAGTCCCCATTTTGTTTTATGAATTCTGTGTATTCTGCGGCAGTAAAATAACTTTTTATTTTAAAAACTTTACTAATTTTAAAACCGTTTTTACCAAAACTTACAACTGCCAAATTAGCATTGTAACCATCTTCAAAGTCTATCAGTAGTTTATCGACTGCTATAAATTGGAATTTATAAGGTCCCGACCATTCGCCGTTCTGATTAACAGGACGAAAATCAAAAGATTTTTGGAGATTGGTCCAGCTATTTAAAAGGTTGTTTATGATTGCCGTTTCTTCTTGCGCGTTAAGAATTTTATTTCGATTTTCATCCAAGACATTTGAATTTTTAAATGCAAAATACCCCAGCCCCGTGGCAATGACGACGATGGTAATTATTACCGCGATGCTGGCGAAACCATTGCTTACCCTGAGCTTGTCGAATGGGTGGTTTTTCATACATTTATTTTAGCACTAAATTTTCCCCAAAAATACCCCGATACTAGAAATTTGGAAAAGATAAACTTTAGAGAATCTCCAAATTTCAGTACGGGGCAGGCCTTTTCTAATCTTGCTACAACGCTTTTCCTAAGAACACTCGTTCTAGTCTGTCCCCTGTTATTAGGGATTTGGGATTGGTTTCGGTGATGACAACTTTGCCTTTATCTAAAACATAAGCGCGATTTGAAATTTCGAGTAAGGATTTAATGTTGTGTTCAACAACCATAATCGCAGTTTTGCGACGCTCGTTAATTTCTTTAATTTTAGCGAAAACCTCTTTGACAATTTTGGGCGCCAATCCTAGTGAGGGTTCGTCGAGAAGTAGAACTTTCGGATCAACCATTAACCCGCGAGCTAGAGCGAGCATTTGTTGCTGACCGCCGGATAACGAGCCGGACTTTTCTTTGCGCTTGGTTTTTAGAGCCGGGAAAAGATCCATCACGTCTGCTATACGGTTTTTAATAAGGTTTTTATCCTTAATCACAAATCCGCCAACTTCTAAATTTTCTTCGACGCTCAAGTGAGTGAATACTCGTCTTCCTTGCGGGACAAAAGCAATGCCCATTTTTACAACTTCATGCGAAATAGGCTTAATGGGTTTTTCGTGCCAAAAAATCTTCCCAGATCCAACCGGAGCTAAACCAAAAATTGATTTCAAAACAGTGGATTTACCAGCGCCGTTTGGACCCATTAGGGCGACGATTTCGCCTTCGTCGATTTCGAGGCTAACGCCATCGAGGGCTTTGACGCCGCCGTAGTGAACGTGAATATTGTCAATTTTTAGTAAAGTCTCTGACATATTAATCTCCAAGGTAAGCTTCAATGACTTCTTTTTTCTTCAGGACTTCTTCGGGTTTGCCTTCGGCCAAGAGTTTCCCAGAATCCATCACAAAAACATAATCAGAAAGTTCGCGGATTAAACCCATATCGTGCTCGATTAAAACTATCGTTTTGCCTTGAGCTTTCAGCTCTTTGATGACGCCGGAAATGATTTTTACCATTTCAGGGAAAAGGCCGGCGAAGGGTTCGTCAAGTAAATAAACTTTGGCATCCATTGCAAGCGCGCGAGCGATTTCCAAGAGTTTCCGCTGGCCGTAGGAGAGATTTATCGCTAACTGGTTTCGCTTTTCCCAAAGACCGACACGTGTTAGAACTTCTTCGGCTTTTTTCAAATGAAATATTTGGTGGGTTTCGAAAATAGCGCGGAAGACGTGGCGATCGGTTAAAACAACTAGGATATTATCTAAAACGCTCATCTGTTCGAAAAGGCGAATATTCTGAAAGGTGCGAGTGAGGCCTAGCACGGGTATTTCGTGAGGTTTGATTTTTGATAACTTTTCGGATTCTTCAATGACAACCACTCCCTCGTCGATTTCAAGCATACCGCTTAAAACATTAATCAAAGTGGTTTTACCGGAACCATTGGGGCCGATAATACTCGTGACTTTGCCGGATTCAATGGATATGGAAAGTTCGTCAACAGCGCGGATGCCGTTGAAATGCTTGAATAGGTTTTTGGTTTCAAGGACAAACATACTTATTTAATAAGTCCTTGGTCGACAAGTTCCTTGAAATACTTATCAAGCTTGTCTTCGCTTAGGTTTTTTATTTCTTCCATAGTAAACCATTTAAAATCGGTGTGTTCTTCGCTAATCTTGGGGTTGCCATCAGCTTCACTAATATAGGTTAGTCGAACCACGTGGCGGCCGGGAATACGGAGAATATCTTGGGCGGCTACTAGTTTAACCTCTTTTTCAATATCTAAATCTGTTTCTTCTTTAACTTCGCGTTTTAAATTAGTGATAAGAGGAACACCGGGTTCGATGCGACCTCCGGCGATGTCCCACTTCGGAGGCGCTTCTGGATATTTTTTATCCGACCTCATCAAAAGAAGATACTTACCCTCTTTGTTTTTAAGTAAAACTTTGACGCCGACTTGGAGTTCCATGATTAGAGTTTATATTCGCCAATTAGACCTTGGGGGCGATAGAGCATTAAGACAACAAGAAGCAGGCCATAAAGCGCTTGGCGAGTTTGGGCGGCGACTTCTGATGGGAAACCAATGAAACGAAGAAATTCTGGAAAGACGACAAGGATTAAAGCTCCCAGAAGCGAGCCTTTGAGATTGCCTAATCCGCCTAAAACCACAATAGCTAAAATAAAAACGGATTGCATCACGTCAAAAGATTCAGGGTTGATAAAAGTAATGTAGGAAGCAAAAAGCGAACCGGCAATCGCCGCTAAAGCGCCGGAGATGGTGAAGATGGCTAGTTTATAAGAAAAAATATTATAGCCAAAGACCTGAAGGGCTTTTTGGTCTTCGCGAATGCCTTTTAAGGCGCGGCCAAAAGAAGAGTTAACGACGAAACGAGAAATCAAAAAAGTGATCAGAAGAAAGGCGATGGCTAAAATTAAGAAGTGGCTACTCTCGAAAAAGCTAAAGCCGAAAAGATTGGGCTTGGGAATGCCGGCAATGCCTAGTGGGCCGCGAGTTAGATCGTACCAATTAGTAAAAACGGCAAGGACTAAATAATTTAAACCAATGGTGCCTAAAACAAAATAGTCGCCGGATAAACGGCTTAAGATAGCGCCGACAATAAAACTCAAGATGCCGGACAAAACGATTCCAATGACTAGGGAGGTGAAAAAACCAAAGCCGGCGTGGGCCATTAATATGCCAGTAGTATAGGCGCCAATACCGAAGAAGGCAGCGTGAGTAACGGAGAGAAGGCCAGTGTATCCCATCACTAAATTTAGGCTCAAACCTAAAATTCCGTAAATGGCGAAGAGAATGGAAAGATGAATGAGATAATCCATTTTATTTTTTCTTATTCATTATCCCTTCAGGTCTGAAGATGAGAAATAGAACTAGGAGACTGAAGGCGATGGCTGGCTTCCATTCGCTAGAGATTTTGATAATGCCGAAATTTTCCACGAAAGCGAACAAGAAAGCACCTAAGAATCCGCCATAGATATTACCGATACCGCCGATAATGGAAGAGGTAGCGCCGGCAAGGATAATAAAGAGGCCCATGGTAGGACTAATACCGACATCAAAGCCAACGAAAATTCCGGAGAGCCCAACGAGACATGAACCAATGAAAAATATCCAGGAAATAATTTTGTCGGTATTGATGCCGATAATTTTCGAGACTTCTTCGTCGTCGCTTACGGCGCGGACGGCTCGGCCAAAGCCAGTTTTTTTAAGAACTAAGGCCAACCCGATAAAAGCAACAACGGCAGTTACAAAAATCATCCCCTGAATCCAAGTGAAAGTGGCGCCGAAGATTTGATAAGTTGTTGGACTTTGGGTGACATCGAGAATGCTCTGAAATTGAGAGGTGAAGAGAATCGAAATCACGGCTTGAATCATCGTGAAAATTCCCAAGGAAGCGACGAAAGAAACCAGATTCGAAGCTTTGTTTCGCCTTAATTTTCTAAAAACAAGGCGATCAGAAAGATAACCAAAGATACCGGCGATAAAAATGCCGGCGGCGATACTAAGATAAAGGTTAAAGCCTAGCTGACTGAATAAATAGTAAACGGTGTAGCCGCCGATAGCCGCCAGGACGCCGGGGACCATGTTTACAAAGCGAGTCGCTCCGTAAACTAAGTTAAAACCGAGGGTGACTAGTGAGTAAATCGACCCGGCAATTAAGCTATTCGCTATAATCTGAGGGATGATATCCATTGGACGGGCTGAATATTGATAATACTAGAATAAACAAAAATCGCCCGAAACGGAAGCGAGGGCGATTTTTGTTTTAACTCTACTAGAAAGCCTATTTGACTAACAAAACTTTGCCGTCTTGGAATTTTTTTACGGAGAAATTAGCGGTGGCGAGATCGCCTTTCGCATCTAGAGTATAGGTATCGGCAATGCCTTGATAATCTTTAACTTTATAGAGTTCGTCTTTAATCTTGATACTATCCACACCAACACGGCCCATAATGTCGGCAAAGACTTTTAAGATGTCGTAACCGCGGCCGCTGTAGTTATTCAACTCTTTGTCGGCATTTTTTGCCTTCATTGCATCGACAAAACTTTTGGCGTATTCCTTGGCGGCGGTAACCGAAAACATAGCGCCATTAGCGGCCTTACCGGCACCTTCGGCAATTTTGGCATCATCCCAAGCATCGCCTCCGAAGATTGGAACTTTGACACCGAGTTCTTGAAGCTGTTTTAATCCAACAATACTAGCTTCGGAATAGCCAAGGAAGTAAATCACATCTGGCTTAGCGGCTTTGATTTTTGTAATTTGAGAGCGAAGATCTTTGGCTTCTTGCTGGTAGCCCTCTTCGGCGACAACTTTACCACCAGCATCAACAAAGCTTTGCTTAAAAACGTCTTTAATGCCAGTGCACCAGTCGCTTAGGCAGTAAAGAATACCGACTTTCTCTTTTTTCATTGTCTTTAAGAGATACTCGGCGGCAAACTTGCCTTGGAATAAATCAGATGGAGTAAAACGGAAAATATAATCGCCCGCATCGGTAATTTTTGGGTTCGTAGAAGCGTACGAGACAAGGGGTACTTTTGCCTGCTCGGCAATAGGAGCAACCGCTAAAGTTTCCGAAGAGCACAAGCCTCCAACAATGGCGACAACTTTATCAACGCTGATAAGCTTGTTGCCGGCATTAACAGCGGCCTTCGGATCACATTGGCCGTCTTCAAAAACGACCTCTATCTGCCTGCCTTTCACACCGCCCGCGGCATTGATCTCATCGCGAGCCACTTCAACCGCCGCGCGAACATTTTCACCTATGCCAGCGGTGTCTCCCGTTAAGGGTCCGATGAAACCGATTTTAATCGGGCCGGTGCCGGTGTCGCCGCCTTTTTTAGAAAGCGAAGCGCCGACGACAATCACAATAACAATAACAATTAACCAGATAACAATTTTCACTGTTTTTGACATTTTTTAAGTTTATTTTATTTTTAGGACTTTTTAGTTTTAAGTGTCGTAAACGACCTTTGAAGATTTTAGCTAGATTTTAGCAATTAGCACGAAAAGTGCAAATTCTGGTGCCCGGGGTGGGAGTCGAACCCACACGGCCTTGCGACCACAACATTTTAAGTGTTGCGAGTCTACCATTCCTCCACCCGGGCTAATACGCCACCGTAATTTATCATCTTACTCTCATCCTGTAAACATTTTATGCTTTTAAAATTTTTTCTATTTAAAGATAAATCATTCTTTGTGTAGGTCTTACTTAAAATAGCTTTAGCTGCCAATTTCCCAAACTTAAGGATATAAATGGGATTCTTTTTGTTTTTTTGTTTGTAGCAATAAAGTTTTCCCCTAACTCTAAAATAATCTTCGACTTCATTTTTAAGCCACTTGACGAACAAGGGGGCAGCGGAAGTTATTCGTAAAGACCACTGCCGGTGTTGATTAGTTTTATGAACCCAAGTGGAAATATTGCCATCCCCATCTATAACTCCCCTCAAAAAATGACGGAAGTAGTGATTAATAACTTTTATCTCTCCGATATTTAAAGATTTTTGTTGAACAAAACCGATACTCAAAAGGTACTTGTAGAATTTAACATCGCCAAATTGTATTTGAGAATATATTTTATTTTGAGATTTACCTCTAGTCTTTTTACCAATTTTTACGTTAAGTTTGAGGATTTCTCTAAGCTTAAAGATGTGCTCTTCGTCTTTAGAAGTTATATTAAGATGTCTACCATCTTTGTTTAAGTGACCGTCGGTGACAATATATCCGATTATGTACCAAAGGTTTTCGGGCTTAATATTTTTTAAGTCAACCACGCGTTAATTATAGCATCTATGTCGGGGTTGAAAAAATATTAGAAGAAAGCAATAATGATGGGAAGTTTGGCCTGATAGCCAAGTGGTAAGGCAAGGGTCTGCAAAACCCTTACACGTGGGTTCGATTCCCACTCAGGCCTCAATTATTTGTCCCCTTCTAGGAGGAGTTTCTCAACCACGGCGGCGTTTTCACTCCCACGATCAATTTGAAAATCAACTTGTGGCATGGTTTTGATTTTCACTTTTTTGCCGAGAAGTTTTCTTAACTCAAATTTATTTTCATTCAGGATTTTTAGCGCTTCCTCGGATTTTTCGGATGGGAAAATACTGAAACCGATATTCGCGTGTTCCAAGTTTTCACTAAACTCAACGCTGGTGATAGTCGGCAAAGCGCCATTGAATTCCAGCTCTTTGGCGATGATTTTGCTTAGCTCTTCTTCAAAAACTTTTGTGAGACGTTCTTGGCGATATTTCATTAAAAAGACATTTCGTGAATTTCCCAGGGGTGTTTACTGACATCAGAATACCTAACCCATCTCGGAGCAACTCTAAAGTATTTGATGCCCGGAACATGCTCCCATTTTTTGGCACGAGGGTTTTTCTTGAAGTATTCGTTTTTGTATTTATCCAATTCCTCGTTCTGGAGTTCGTAAGCATCTCCTTCATATTGAAGGGTAATATCTTCATCCCAACCAATTACAAAAGCGACGCGTCGATTAGTTGATAGATTCTGATATTTGCGACTGGTTTCAAGACAATCAAAAATCAATTCGTATTCGTCGTTTTCTCCAAATTCTACTACGGCAGCTTCTGGTTTTGTGTCTAATGTAACCGTAGAAAGAGTGGCGAGACGATGCCGTTTTATGAATTCAAGCGTAAGTTTTTTAATAGCTTCTCTCGTCACTACTTAATTATAACGTGATCACCTTTTTGGATGGCAAATTTCGAATCAACAATCATCCCGCACTCCTTGCCGGCTTCAACTTGTTGGGCCTCCATTTTATTAGACTCAAGACTCATAATTTTGCCGTGGCCGATTTGATTAAATTCATTGTTCTCTGGATTAACCCGGCGGATTTCAAAATTGGCGCGGTTTTTCATTACACCTTCGATTACTTTGCCACCCACAAGTTGTTTGGCTAATTTTTGCTGATTGAAAACGGCGAGAATCTCGAGCTCGCCAGTCGTAAGCGCGGCTTCGGGTTTAGCTAGAATCGTTTCGATGTCTTTTACTAAGTGATAGACGATATCATTGGTCAAAATTCTAACTTTTTGGATATCGGCTAGATTCTTGCTTGATTTCGAAACTTTATTTTTGAAACCAAGAATGATGGCTTTTGAGGCAGCAGCGTTTTTGATATCGTTATCACCTATATCCCCCACTGACTCGTCTAAAACTAAAACTGGTTTTTCGGACGGCAGAGATTTCACGATAGCTGAGAGCGCTTCAAGGGAACCGGAGTCAGATGCCTTGATGAAAAACTTAACAGTGGTTTCATCTTGAGCTTGGGCTTGAGTGATACCACGGTTAATAGGGACGGTAATTTTACTCACTGACTCCGCGCCGATGTTTTTGCCGACCGTAAATTCTTCGCCAACTTGGGGAAGATTTTCAAATCCAATAATAAGTGCGGGGGCGGACGGCTTAAGTGTGCTAGCTTTTTCGCCTAAGAAATTTTCCAGAATTTTGATTTTACCCTTGGCGGTTTTAGTGAAAATTTCATCGCCTTGCTTCAGGATTCCGTTTTTGACAATCGCGGAAACTTCCATGCCACGACGAGGGTCTACTTTGGCCTCTAAGATAAATCCACTCGCCTGCGCTTCGGGTAAAAAGGTTAGATTTTCGTAATCGGCAGCGAGGAGAATAAGATCTAAAAGTTCGTTTACGTTTTGGCCAGTTTTGGCGGAAATGGGCTCGAAGCTTATATGACCGCCATAACCTTCAAGTAAAACACCTTCGGCGGTTAGTTCGTTTTTGACTTTATCAATGTTGGCTTCGGGTTTGTCGATTTTATTTATGGCAACCACAAACGGAGTTTTGGTTTCGTTTAAAATTTTGATGGATTCCTTAGTTTGGGGTTTTAGTCCTTCTTCGGCGGCGACAATTAAAATAGCAAGGTCAGCGATTTGGGCACCACGTGAGCGCATTTTAGTGAAAGCCTCGTGACCAGGAGTGTCGATAAAGGTAATTTTGCGGTCACTATGAGAAATTTCATAAGCACCGATTGATTGAGTAATACCGCCAGCTTCGCGAGCGGCAACGTTGGTTTTGCGAATATAATCAAGCAAAGTGGTTTTGCCGTGGTCAACGTGCCCCATAATAACTACAACTGGTGGCCGAGGAGAAGATTTATTACTGTTATTTGTTTCCTGGATCATTTTGGTTTCTAAAGAATAGCTGAAAAAGTTGATAAAAACAAGGATTTTCGGTATTCTTAGTTTTGAAATCTGGAGGCGTGGCCGAGCCCTGCCTGCCGGCAGGCAGGGGCTTAAGGAAATATATGTTTTGTGTCTATATTCTTAAAAGCGAAAAAGATGGGCGCAGATATATCGGCAAAACGAATAATTTGGAAAGAAGATTAAAAGAACATAACTCCGGTCAAGTTTCTTCAACAAAGTCTCGCCGCCCGTTTACTGTGTTAAAAACGATTGTTTGTAAAACGGAGATAGAAGCTACTAACCTTGAGCGAGAATATAAAAAAGGTTATAAAAGAGAGGAACTTGATAAGGAGTTTAGTTAAACACGGAGGCGTGGCCGAGCGGCTGAAGGCAGCATCCTGCTAAGATGTTAGGGGAGAAATCCCCTCGAAGGTTCGAATCCTTCCGCCTCCGCCAATTTTGGAAATCCGAATCGGAAGCCGAAATGGGGTCGCGCCGCAGGCGCGACACAAACGCATTCCCGCCAAAAATTCCCGAATCTAAAAGGTTTTTCCACGCTCCGCGTGGCTCAAAAAGTACGGTTCGATCCTTAATTAAAAAGTTCGAACCGACTTTTTTGAACAAATGAAGTTTTTCTTCATTTGTTCCCTCGTTTGCCAATTCTATATTGTATTTCAAAAACTTTTCGGTAAGTTCGAACCGATTATTCGCTTTTTGCTCAAAAGCCGATAATTTCTCCTTGAGAAGCTGTTTTTGATTAACCAACGCACTTTTAGCGTCCCGATATTCCTCTAGTGAAAGTGCGTTCTCTAAGTAAGCGTTCATCAGCTTCTCAATTTTGGAATCCAAAAGAGAAATTTCGGCTTTTGTTTTGTCTGCAAAAAGCGTAGACGATTGGGCTTCCACTAATTTATCTTTTTCGTTTTCCGCTAACATCCATTTAGCCCAATCGTCTGGCAAAGAAACTTTTTTGATTTCACTTTGAATTTGAGAAGTGATGATTTCTTCGCGAGTATATTTTTGAGTACAAGGATTTTTCCGTTTAGTACATCGCAAATAGTTATGACCTTTTTGAGTTTCGGTAGTGATAAAACAGCCACATTCGCCACAACGGAAAAATCCGCGATAGAGATATGGTTTCAGCCCGCGAGATTTCGGTTTAGATTTTCTCATCATCACTTCCTGAACAGAATCAAAAAGTTTCTTTGAAATAATCGGTTCGTGCTTTCCCTCAAAAATCTCTCCGTTATACCTCATTAGACCAGTGTAAATAGGATTTTTGAGAAGTTTTT
>JAKALK010000001.1 GCA_021813155.1 bacterium | reverse complement strand
TACATGGTTGATTTTTTGCCGATGGTGATGACGTCGAGAGATTCGCTCTTTAAGTTTTCTTTGGTTAGGAATCGGTCGGTAGCACGAAAGACTTGAGTATTGAAGGCGCCGGTTAGACCCTTATCAGAAGCGACAATAACTAGGCAAGTTTTTTTAACTGGTCGTTCGGTAGTCAGGGTGTTTTGGACGGGATTGTTTCTAGCTAATTTTTCTAATAAATGAAGGGCCGTAAAGGCATAGGCGCGTGAATTCAAAGCAATTTCCTGGGCTCGGCGCATCTTGGTAGCGGAAACTACCTCCATGGCTTTGGTAATTTGGCCGACATTTTTCACAGCTCTGAGTCTTGATTTGATGCTTTGAAGGGATTCCATAATTAAGTGAAAATTCGTTTAAATTCTTCGAGGGCGTTTTTCAAGTTTTTTTCAGCTTCTTCGGTTAGCTCATTTGATTTTTCAATTAAGGAAAGGATTTTTTCTCGGTGGATTTTTTCAAGGTAGTCGGTGAATTTTGTTTCGAATTCCTTAATCCGGTTTTTGGGAATGTCGTCAAGATAACCATTAATGCCGGCGTAGAGGATTACGACCTGCTTTTCAAAGGAGGTTGGCTCTCGATCGTTTTGTTTTAAGATTTCAGTGAGTCTCTCTCCACGATCTATTTTCTTTTTAGTGTTTTCGTCTAGATCAGAGGCGAACTGGACAAAGGCTTGGAGTTCCCTAAATTGGGCCAACTCAAGTCTTAAGCGACCAGCCACTTTTTTCATAGCTTTAGTCTGGGCTGAAGAACCAACACGAGATACGGACAGCCCTACGTTTACAGCCGGACGGAGACCCTGATAGAAAAGACTAGACTCAAGATAAATTTGCCCATCAGTGATGGAGATGACATTAGTAGGAATGTAGGCGGAAACATCGCCGAGCTGGGTTTCGATAATAGGAAGGGCGGTTAAGGAGCCGCCACCTTTTTCCTTAGAAAGCTTAGCGGCGCGTTCAAGAAGGCGGGAGTGAAGGTAAAAAATGTCTCCTGGATAGGCTTCGCGACCCGGGGGGCGACGGAGAAGTAGGGATAGCTCTCGATAGCTTTGAGCGTGCTTTGAAAGATCGTCGTAGATAACCAGAGCATCTTTACTTTTGTCCATAAAGTATTCGCCGATAGCACAGCCAGTGAAGGGCGCTAAATACTGAAGAGAGGCTGGAGCGGAAGCGGGGGCGGAGACAACTACGGTATACTTCATAGCGCCGGCATCTTCCAGGGTTTTTACAATTTTAGCAATCTTTGAATTTTTCTGGCCGATGGCTACATAGACGCAGATGATTTGGGGGCGGCCAGGGTCTTGGGCTTGGTTTAGAATAACATCCAGGGCAATTGCGGTTTTGCCAGTCGAACGGTCTCCAATGATAAGTTCTCTTTGCCCGCGCCCAATGGGGATCATTGCATCGATGGCTTTAAGACCAGTATGAACTGGAACTTTAACTGATTCGCGGTCGATGACGGAGGGGGCGGTTTTTTCAAGGGGGTAATTCGGAGCTTTTTCAGGATTTTTGAAAATAGAACCTTTATTATCTAAAGGGTTACCTAATGGATCTACGACGCGGCCGATTAATTCGTCGCCAACTTTGATGGATAAAACTTTTCCAGTTTGGCGTACGCGGTCTCCGATTTTTACTTTTTCGTAGTCGCCAAGGATGATCGTGCCGATTGAGGCTTCCTCAAGATTAGAAGCTAAAGCGGAGACGTCGCCACTTTTAGTTTCGATGGTTAGAATTTCTTGCGAGAGAGTATTGGGGAGACCGGTGATTTTGGCGATGCCGTCAGCGGTTTCAGTGACAAGGCCTACATTTTTAAATTCAGCTTCATCCTTAAAGCCTTCGATTTCTTTTTTTAGTTTTTCGATAATGTCGTATGACATAAGTTTGCTTAGAAATACTTTTTCAAGGCGTTGCTTATATTTCAACAGAATAACTTGTGAAGTTTACGAGATAGGGAATTGTCGAGTTCGCGCTCGCCGTCGATGGTAATTCTTGTTCCAGCAACAAGTTCGGGATTTAGATAGGTTTCAATCACGTCTTCAGAGTTGAAGACAGAAGTGATTCTTTTTAATTGATCTTTTTCCGGTTCGCGAGCAAACTCAATTTTTACTCGATGACCGCCTCTTTTTTTAATAAGAATAACCCTTAGGTTTTCTACAATCTTGGGGAAGAGATTTAAGTCTCCGTTTTTCTTCAAAAGGCGGGCGAAGTTTTTAGTGAGTACGTCGCTTTTGTTTGGATGTTTAGTTAGGGCCCGGCTTAAACTTTCGGCGTAATTTTCAGCTCGATATTTCATGCTTGCTCTTTGATGATTCGGGCAGCTTCGCTTACAAGTTTCTCGTCGATGTGTTTAGGATCTAATTCGACCGTTTTAATGATAGCTTGCTTGATTAGAAGCCCTGCTTTTTCGGTGAGCCGAGCTAGTTCTTCTTGTTTCTTGTGTTCGGCGACTTTAGCCGCGTCGACTAAAACCTCGTTGGCCCTAACTTCGGCAATTTTTACGATTTCATCAAATCTTTTTTGCCCCCTTTTTTCTGACTCACCAACAATGTTTAAGGCGATCTTTTCAGCCTCTCCAATTTTTTCGCTTTTAATCCTGTCAATTTCTTTGAGGCGTTTTTCTGCTTCCTCGGCGCCCATCAGTCCGAATTCGATTTTTTTACGCCGCTCTTCGATGAGTTTTGAGAGCGGTCGATAGACGAGCATGGTTAAAACAGTGAGTAGAATTAAAAAATTTACTCCCTGAGATAAGAGGAGCTTCCAGTCCAGGCCTAATTGATGGACTAACTCGGTCATTGTTTTAGCTCGTCTTTAATATTAATTACGATACGAATTTGAGAATTAAAGAAACAACTAACGCGTAGATGGCGATGGCTTCGGCGAAAGCGATAGCCAAAATCATGGCAGTTTGAACCTTAGGGGCAGCTTCGGGATTACGACCGATAGCTTCTGCGCCGTTAGATCCGATTTTCCCGATGGCTATAGCTGGTGCAATAGTGCCTAATCCCATAACGACTGCAATGGTAATGAACTTTGCAACTTCTGCGTCCATTTTTTTGTTATTTTTTATTGCCTTTTGTTTAGAAACTTAAAAGGTACGACCTTTATTTTAATGTTCTCCTTCATGTTTTACCGCCATAGCGATAAAAACTAAGGTGAGCATTGAAAAAATGAAGGCTTGAATGAAGCCTACGAAAACCTCTAAAAAGAGGAAGGGTAGAGGTACTAAATATGGGACAAGGAATCCAACAATTAATAGAAGCACCTCTCCCGCAAAAACATTCCCGAACAACCTGAACGAGAACGACACAATTTTAACAAATTCCGATAGAAATTCAAGAATTCCAATGAAAGAAATTACCGGGAAGGGTTTATGAAAATTAAAGAATTTACCGAAATGTTTTTTGAAACCGATGGCAAAGACGCCGAGCAAATTGATTGAAATTAGGGCGATGATGGCGAGGCCCATAGTGAAATTCAAGTCGCTGGCGGGAGAGCGGAAGAGGGGGATGAAAGAAGTTTTCCCTTCATGAACGGCGTTTAAGCCGATCGGGCCGATTACAGGGAAAAGGCCGAGCCAGTTTGAGGTCATTATAAAAAGGAAGATGGTAGCAACCAAAGGCAGATATTTTTCAGATAGTTTTCTTTCTCCAAGGACCGAATCCATTAATTTAAATATTTGTTCTAAAAGGAGCTCAAAAATGCTCTGGAGTTTACCCGGCACTATTTTTAAACCTCTTTTTATTAAAATGCCTATAAGGATAAGCGTAATAAGGCTCACAAAAGAAAGGAGGAGGGCGTTCGTAATTGGCCAATTTCCGATTCGAAAAATTTCTTCAGCCCTTAAGGATATCTCGTGCATTTTAATCTAAGGCCTACCCCTAGCTAAGAGGACTAGGCGCGCATATTTTACTAAATTTCTCGGTAATTTGGAAGAGAGGGCTATTTTTTGGGGTTGGGGAAAGCGAGGTTCAGGGCGAGAGCGATTAAGACTAAGTTTTTGATGATATATTGTCCTTCAAGGGTTGGCGTAAGAAGTCCTTGCCATGTTGAGGCTTTTAGGAAAAAGAGAGGTAGGAAAGTGGTGATCATATGGGGGATAAAAAGGATGATGGCAATCTTTTCTAATCTGGGAATTAAAAAAATAAGGCCCAGAATCATTTCGTAGGCGCCGAAGAGGAGAATAAAGGTTTCGAATTTAAAAAAGGGGACGGTTTTTTCAAAAAGGTTTTTTACTAGCGGGTTAGCTGGACTTGTTCCGATAATTTTTAGGAGTCCGAACCAAAAGAAGACGATAAATAAAGAGAAACGTGAGAAGAGGAGGATTAAATTTCCCGAGGTTTTCATTTCTTATAATTATCTAGTCACTCTCTAAGTTTCGCTTCTACGAGGGGTTCGTTGCTTTTCTTAATAAAGGGCTTTGCTTCATTTCTTGTTAAGAATCTTTGCGATAATACCAATTAATGGGGAGAAATTTTTGATAGCGGGACATTTGTTTAAGTATAACAAATTGGAAGGAGGCAGTCGTTTTCACGAACTGCCTCCTAGGGTGGGAATGTCCTCGGTGAGTAGCGGTTCTCCTTCGGCTCCAAGTGATTCGGAGACGCGAATTGCTTCATCCAAGGTGTTCTTTGCTTCGTCGACCCAACTTGAGTGCGGCGCGGCACTCTTCAAGTGGGGGATGAGATTATCTCTCATTAAGAGGGAGAGATTACGAAGTAATCGGAGCGGACTTCTTTTTGAAAACGGAGAATCCTCTTGGCCGAGTTGTCCATCTTCAAAAAGAGTAATAACTCGGCGGACGTAGTGAACCCAGGCCCAAAGAGCGAGGATTGACTTCCGTTCGACTACTTGACGGACTAGAGTGTAGGCTAGAACTCGTTCGCTTTCTGCGTCCATAATCTCTAGAAGACTGGCTTGGCCGGAATTGCGGTTAGCGATGAACCTCGTCACACTCTCATGGAAGTCTTCAACTTTAGAGTCTTGAGCGATGGATCGCAGAGCCCATAAGGTGAGATCTTCTTCGCTCACGCCTTCTCTCTGGAGTCGAGCGAGCTCTATGGCGATGCCATAGGGGATTCTGTTATTGCTTGACCCGACTCGTCCCCGAATTGACTCGGGTAGTTCGGTGAAGAGAAGGGCGTTTCTGATAGCGCTCGGGCTTCGACCGACACTTTCGGCAAATCTCGCCATCGAGAATTTAGGGTCAGCTCTCCGGACTAGGTGGAAAAGCATACTGTAAACTTCCGCTTCTTCTTCAGGGGGAACGCGCATATGCGTGTTTTCCGAGAGTTGGAGGAAGAGAGCGGATAGTGGCGGGATGTTGACGCAGATGCTGGCTCTCACTCCTTCTTCTCCGAAGTGGCGTCTAAAGCAAGTGCCAGGCGGCTCAGTTCCGTGAGTCTCTTGGCATTTCGCGCATCCTCTTTCCCAAAGGTGGAGGCAGGATCGAAAGCGTCTTTCGCCGGCTAAGAGAACGTGATATCTTTTTCTGCCGTTTCCTTTCTTGCCCAGTTTCAGGTTTATTATGGAGAAAGAAGTTCCCCATAGGGCATTGATGGCAGTAAGATAGCGGGTGGCGCTCTCTGGGTTGAACTCGGCAATTGTGAGGGGATTTAAGATCCCTTTGTCAGCGATGTCGATGGCTAAGAGTTCGATGTCTTCGAAGGTGCGCCGAGGTTGGGGTAGGACGTTAATGGCATCAAGAGGGATCAGCCTTCCTTCATAGCGGTATTGGTACTGACCGTTACTCTCCGAGAGGCCGAGGATTTCAGCCAGTCGATTAATGCCGTTTGTAGCAGACGGTGCTTTGGCCATAAGGCCTCCTCTCTGCTCCGCTAGATTTCAGGGAGCTAGCCATATTCTTCTTCTTTTTTTCTTCAAGGTCAATCCACAGTTTTTACAGAAGTGAAAGTATAAAGATTAAGGCTAGGATTATACGATAAACTCCAAAGGGGACGAAGGTGTGATTTTGAATGAACTTCAGGAGAAATTTGACGGCGAAAATGGCGACAAAAAAGGAGACGAAAAATCCAATAAGGAGTAGTTTGATTTCGGAGAAAGAAAAACTGTCGGCAGTTTTTATGAGGTCGAGCCCGGTAGCGGCAGCCATGGTGGGAACGGCAAGTAAGAATGAGAATTCAACGATGGTTTTGCGGTTGATGTTTTGGGTGAGGCCGCCGACGATAGTGGCGGCGGCGCGAGAGACGCCGGGGATGACTGCGATGGATTGAAAGAGGCCGATAATGAAAGATTGTTTGTAAGAAATGTTTTCGAGGCCTTCTGTTGCGTCTAGTTTTTCACGGCGAGTTTTTTCGAAAATAATCATAAAAATTCCTCCTAGCAAAAGTGAGATCAGAACTACTATTTCGTTTCCGAGGAGATAGTGTTTAACAATTTTATATAGAACGAGACCGATAGTTGCGGTGGGAAGGAAGGCGACCGTAACTTTTTTTATAACAGAGAAACTTTTGGTGATTGTTTTAAAATAAAGAACAATAACAGATAAAATCGCTCCTGACTGGATGGCGATTTCAAAAGTTTTTAGGAATTCGGTTTCGGAGAGGCCAAGGGTTTTTGAGGTGAGGATAAGATGCCCGGTTGAGGAGATGGGTAAAAATTCGGTGATCCCTTCAACGATTCCGAGGACGATCGCATGAAAAAAGTTCATGTTGTGTATTTTCTCACGGTCTCTGGTAGCGAGCAAATTTCATTGACTTTTCAGATTTTAATTGTATGATGTAGCCAGTTTTGTTGCGGTTGCAGGTTGTAACCCTATTCAAGGAGAGAACATGACAGAGTGGTTGAAATTAATCCTGGGGCGGATTGACGCTCTACCTTCGGAATATCCAAGAGAAGTATCGGATGAAATTCAGGAGGGCGAGGAAGTGATCGGCGAGGTGCCGGAAGCGCTCCGGAGGTTCTGGGGCGTGGGACAACAGCTTCACGATGAAGCCGATAAGCTCCTCCGGGAGCACGGCGAGAAGCGTTCAGAGGATCTCAGATCCGGTGAGTGCGATGATGTTCACGCACAGGCCGCATGGTTGAACATCCAAGCTCTCGAGGTCGGAGATATCTATTGGACTTCTCTCCGGCACGAATTGAGCCTGGGTGCCAAAGAAATCGATCACCGGAAGGGGTGGAAGATCGTGAGTCTCCCGAAGCGGAAACTGACCATGCCTATGGTTACCATTATTGAGGTGACTGGTATGGGATTCCCGCAAGCGCTCGGTGTCCTCAACGCTAGCCGGCCCCAGTCGCGCGGGTGAGACTGAAACCGAAAACAGGCAACTGAAGGGCTGTCGCGAGAGTGACGGCCCTTTATTTTTTAAAAAAGCTTACTTAAGGGTGGATCGAATTCGGGCGGCTTCGTCGCGGACGGTTTCAGAGTCGTAGTCGCCCGAGTGAGCGTGACTACCTTGATAGGAGGGTTTTTTTTGATCGAGATGGAGGTTAATAATAATTTCTCCGCCCTGTTCTTTCACGTATATATGGAAGCGCGGATAGTCGTTGCCGTAGAAGGGACGAATACAGTTTAGTTCGCCTCGATCACTAGTATTGATGGGCTGGTAGCCGATCTTTCGCATTGTCGAAGCTAAATTTTCACTCCCACTTTTGATTTTGAAAGTCATTTTGTTTAATTAAGCAACTTAGAACTTAAATCTTGGTTTGGTTTTTTGATTTTAAACACCGGCAATTTGCTTTTCTGAATCAGTTCGGCCCGAATAAGAGTTGAAACAAACCAGGGATATTTCGAGGGTTTAGTGATCCAGGGGGGTAATTTCTCGGCATCTTTCCATGAGCGACTAAGGTTTTTTTCCAGAGAGTACTCCTCATAATTGCGGAGAATATCGGTGATTACCAAGCCCCAATCCGTTAAGGTTGATTCAATGATTCTCCAACTTTCCTTGGAGAGGGTGTTTTCAGTTATGCCTAAATATAACACCCCTTCTTTTTTAAGGCATTTTATTCCTCGGTTGGCGAAGAGGAGAGTCCCGGCAATGGTTTCTGGCGGCTCGGTAATGATAGTGTCGTAATAACCCCCGTGATTTTTGGGTATGGAGTTAAGGAGGTTCAACTTAATTACTTGGATTGGTATAGGGAGTCTTGGCGAGGTGGATTTTAAGAACTTAATGACGCTCATTTCAGCTTCGAAGACGCTGATTTTTGCGGGTAGGCGAGTAAGTGAGCAGGCAACACTCATAAGGTCGTCGTCACCTAGGCAAAGCACTCTTCGATTTAAGAGGTCGCCGTTATGGATTAGCGAAGAGAGTTTGTTTTTGATGCCTGATGGACTTAATGAGAGTTGGTCGTATTTGAGCGAGTCGAAACGGGCTCGAGTCGCGTATTTTTTGAAGTCGCTGATAACCGAGGAGAGGGGCCGGTTTTTCTTAAAAAGATATTGCGGAAGAAGCTTTTTGTTTTTGAGTTTTACGGAACTATTCTGGAGGTCGAGGAGGTTTTGTTTTTTTAGTTTTTCAACTTCAGCAATTACGTTTTTAAAATAGCCGCAGCGGCGGGAGAGCTCCCAAATAGTCAGTTGGTTTTTGGGTGCGCGGATCAGATTCAAAAAGATGCGTTCGGAGAGGTGACTTAAAGTCATACCTCGGGGTTTTCGAGAGATGGGCCGCACTCTCGCCCGCGGAGAATTTTTTTAGTTTTTACTTTGCTAGCTTTCAGGATATTTTCTAAGTGTTTTAACCCTTCTTCCGGCCTAAGGTTCCCGCAAGTGAATATGTCAACGGCGGCGTAGTGATATTCCGGCCAAGTATGGATAGAGATGTGTGATTCGGCTAGAAGTAAGTAGCCGGTTAGGCCGTGAGGGGAAAATTCGTGGAATTTGGTGTGAATAATAGTGGCTCCGCAGCGACTGGCCGCTTCTTTTAGGCCTTCTTGGATTAAGGGTTTATCTTCAAGATTGGAGCAACCAAAAAACTCTGCAATGATATGAGTGCCGAGGTGGAATTCGTTTCCTTTTGTTGTTTCGTTGTGGATTGCCATATTGTTTCCTTTAATACAGCAAAAAATTATAATCCCAATTAAATTTGGGGGCTACCGCCCTCTGCTCCGGCACCAGGATTCGAACCTGGAACCCACTCCTTAACAGGGAGTCGCTCTACCGTTGAGCTATGCCGGAATCTTCAACAAGTTTATCATAAAATATTTTTTGATTTCAAGAGAAGATAAGGAATTTTGAAGCTGGGTCTTAAAATTTCAACCTTCTATCTTCTATTTAAATGGCATGCTCGCAGAAACGTTTTTGTCTAGAATTTAGTAAAATACCCCGCCTAATACGGGGTATTTTACTGGTTTTTTTATTTAACTTTTTTAGACTGCGGCAGAGGTTTTTTCAATGGCGATATCTTCTATCTCGCAGACCCCGCCGACGCAAGCCAGTTCTTTTTTAATGTCGGTTTCATCTCGTTTTTCATAAGCCATGATTTGAGAGAAGTCTAAGCCAACAAATTTGTCAGCTAATTCATAGTACCTATCTTCGGTGATTTCTTCGTAGGGAGCAAGTTGATAGACGTGGTTCGAGCGAGGCAAGAAAGAAAGCCCGCCGATGATATCCCAGTTTTCGTAGAGCCAGTTGGCTACTGCAATCCATTCATTTTCTCCAACGGAGATTGTTACGGATGGGTTATGTTCGGTGAAGTTAGTTTTAACTACTTTCCAATACGCTAGGAGCTCAAGGGCCGAGACATCATTTTTAAATACGGCGCCCTCTGGAGACTGAATCGGGAAGTCAACGACATAAGTGGTGGCGGTATCTATTCCTTGGCCGACTTCTGGATGGTAGGGGATTTTTTGATCCTTCAACATTTTGAATAGGGCGTCGGTGTGAGAGATGCGGACGCGGCGGATGTAATATTTTGAATGGCGAGGGTGAAGACCAGAGGCACAGTCAACAGTTTGAGAGAGATTGCCAGATGGTTTCACGCAGGTGATACAAGTGGATTCGTTAACCTTGAATCGACGAGCGTATTCCTTATTGATTTTAATGGCTTCTTCGCGCAGTTTTTTAAGGGTTTCTGGTTGGCGAACAACTAAAGAGTCCCATTGGCCAGTAATCGAGACTCCAAGGAGCCTCTCTTTCTCACAATTTTCCCTCCATTCTTTTGAAAGGTAAGGGAAATGAGTGAGGGTGGCTTGGTAGGTTCCTAAAATGGTCGCCAGGCGGATTTTCCTAAGTAGGGATTCTTCGGTGTCTTCAGAGCGAGCAACGACTTCGGAAAGATTACAGAACTGTTTGCTTTGGAGGATAATTTCGCCACAGGGATTAGTGCCTAATTCGCCAATATGGCCCTTTAGGGCTTTCAGGCGGCGTTCGGGGAGGGTTTTAGATAGACCACCGCGGTTAAAAATTCCTCGCTCGCCGGAGCCGCTTTTCATAAGGGCGATCCATTCATCCATAAATTCGGTGGCGGGCGGTTTTTGTAGATAAACAGCAGAGTTATTAGCCAGCGATCTTTGGGGTTCGGTGGTGTAGAAGGCGCCTTTTTTAGCATCTCGCATGTCGGTGTCATCTAAGTCGGAAAGAGAGATGAGGGCGCTTCGGCGAACGCCGCCAGCGACAACGATTTCGCCGATTTTGCAGATAATGTCGTGGGCGTCGATATTCGATAATCGACGGCCTTGTTTTTTTAAGATCTTGGTGCGAGTAAAGTTTAGAAGTTCTCTTAGGGGATCGGGGCCAGAACTTTTACCGCCCATAGTTTTTAATCTGGCGCCAGCCGGCCGGAGTTGTGAATAGTCGAACTCGACATCTTTGCCATCAAACCAAGTTTTCATTCCAAAGGCCAATGCGTCTGCCCACCCTTCTTTGGAGTCCGGGATAATATGAACAGGGAGTTTTTCTCCACTCTGTTTTTTAATTTGAGGAAGCTGTTGGATATTTTGACTCTCGACGGAGAAGCCGGCGCCAGTGCCGCACATCGAGATATACATAATTTCGGCGAAGTCTTGAATTTTTGAAGGGGCAACAAACGAACAATTGTAAGCGCAGACGTTAGTGGATCGCGTTGCCTTGCCGGCAAATTGCAAGAGCCGCATTGATGGCATCGCTTCTTGGTTTAGGATACCCTCTCTGACTTCCCGATATTCTTCGGCGCTGAGTTTATCGCCGAGATTCTCTTTCATAAAGTCTACGTAGCGATCGATGGTTTCGATCCAAGTCTCGCGGCGGTTTTCTTCTTCAATCCAGCGAGAGTAGGTGCGGTAGTAAATGAATTCACCTAAAGGGTTGTGGAAATATTTTTTGCTTTGAGACGCTAGCTCACGGACGTGCTCGGGGACTTCGCGTTTTTGTTCTCGAATGCGGGCGCGTTCATTCCGGTAAAGAATGTAAGCCTTTGCGGTTTGAGTAAAACCGGTTGCCATAAGCTGGGTTTCGACTACATCTTGGATTTGTTCGATGGTGGGAATATGGGTGGATTCAAATTTATGAGCGAGAGCGTTAACGACTTGATCGGAGACGCGCTCCGCGTCGTTTTCGGAGTTACCCTCTTGGGCTGCTAACATGGCTTTTTTGATGGCGTCGGTGATGCGATCTTGTTCAAAAGGCACGATGCGACCGTCTCTTTTCCTGACCTCTTTAAAATGGTTCTTTTTCGGGGACATTTTTTATTTTTTGCTTGCCCTGCTAATTTTCCAGCACTAAGGAATTTAAGACGCTACTAGTTTTATTGGAAAATTTGTTAGCTGGCTTAGAGTCTAGAAAATTGGGAGGGTAAGCTCGACTTTTTGATTTTTTATTTCTTCCGCGATTAAGTTTACACCCGGATTTTTTAGTGAGCCTTGTGGATAAGTTGGCTTAGTTTGCGAGTTTGGGCTTAAATCGGTATGATGGTGGTTAAGAATTTCGCCCGAACAGATCCGGCCTTTAAAAATGTCGTTCAGCACGGGCTAAAGTTCAAAAGAAAAAGTTGTTCTTGGCAAGAGGGAGAGGTGTTTTCCCCTTGACAGGGTTTTTGAGAACAAGATAAGGAGCTAGTTTTTTTGTAATTTACTCTTGAAGAGATGGAAGAAGAAAATTTTTCAGATAAAAAATTTTACCAACGGAGAAAATTTTGGATTACTTTGATTGCTGGGTTTATTTTGGTCTTAGTCTTGGTGACGAACACCGGATTTTCGAGTGGGAGTTCTTTTTTGAGTAATTTTGCAGGTTCTTTTAGAAAGACATTAAGCGATGTTTTTGGAATAAAACGAGCAGAGCCGGTCTATGAGTTTAGTTTGTCGAACGAAGGAGGGAGAAGTTCGGTTTTAAAGAATGAAGTCGAATCAGAAGAAAAAATTAGCGAGCTTTTTCCTGGAGTAGCAGGAAATAAGGAAAAAAGTTTGGCTTCGGTTAAGGAGGTGGCGGTTCAAAATATTGGTTTTCAAGAAAAAAATCCTCAAAGCGAGGGAGAAAAGAGAAATTCTAGCACTCGGAGTCAGCAAACAATTCCAGATTCTGATCAACCAATTAAGGATCAAACTTCAAACTCGGTCCACGATTGTGATTTTTCTTTGAGTGGAGATTTAAATCGAAAGGTTTTCTTTAATGAGATTGCGTGGATGGGAGGTAAAGTTTCGGCGAGTGACGAATGGATGGAGCTCGGCGGCCCAATTGGTTTTGATTTGGGTGGGTGGCAGATAAAAAATGAAGATGAAAGTATTAAAATAATTTTTTCGAAAGGGGATAAAATTTCTGCTGGTGGGTTTTTCTTGTTGGAGCGCACTGATGATGATTCTGTTCCCGGGGTGACGGCTGATAAAATTTATGTGGGAGCTTTGTCGAATGCGGGGGAGTGGTTAAAGCTTTTTGATTCGGATTGTAAACTAGTGGACGAAGTGAATGCTCATTATGGTTGGGAGCCGTGGGGTGGAGACAATAATTCGAAAAAAACTTTAGAGAGAAATTTAAACTTTCATGCTTGGCAAACGAGCGAGAATGTTGGCGGAACGCCCAAAGCCAAAAATTCGGAAAATGGCACTCCGCCGAACGCAGGAGGAATTGCTCAAACGCAACCCAGTGGCACCGGATCGACCGAAGGAAATTTAGGGGAAGCGAGTACGACTCCGCCTAATAGTTCTTCGAGTGTATCGTTAGAGACTAAGATTTTGATTAGCGAGGTGATGGCTGGATCGAGCGCGTCGGCGGATTATGAATTTATTGAAATTTATAATTATGGAAGCGAGGCGGTGGATTTGACGGGATGGTATATAAAAAAGAAGAGCTCGAGCGGGGCGGAGTCGTCGCTCGTGGCGGCGAGTCGGTTGAGTGGCAAGAGCGTGTCAGCGGGGAAGCACTTTTTGCTCGCTCACGATGGGGGATATACAGGAACAGTCGCAGCTGATGTTTTATGGCCCGCTTCGTATTCTTTGGCCTATACTAACAACACAATTACTATATATAACGTTTCTGGAGCCGTAATTGATGCTGTTTCTTGGACTGAAATACCAAAAGATAAAGCTTATGCTCGTTCGAGCCTTGATATTTCGGCTGGATTTGCCGTGACAGATGCGCCCGGTCCGCAAAATTCGCAGTAAGGTTAGTTTAGCAATGCTATAATTGATAGATATTAAAATGAATAACAGATTGCTGTATAAAATATTTTTAGGGGTTTTCGTTACTAACGTTCTAACGAGTTTGTATCTTTTGTTTTTTGTGCAAGTAGATATTGGATGGGGAGTTTTAATGTTAGGAGCAGGAATTTCGGCGCTTATATTTTTAGGTCTGTCGATATTATTTAGATTTTTCAAAAAGGATATCTATCTGGCAGTAAAGATTATTTTTCTTGTTATCGGCGGAGTATCTTTTTTAATGTCTTGGTATGTTATTTTTGGCAGCGCTATTAGCAATAGGCAGAGATTAGAACATTTTAAACGCGTTGAGGAGGCAGAGCAAAAGAAGAATTTTGATGAATGCGAACAATACAAGCTAAAACTAAAGGAACGTATCGAATCTCAAAATAGCCAATCGATACCTCCCAACAATATACCCACTCCGCCGCCGGGTTGTATTTAGTTTGTCTGATGCACCCAGGCTGGAGAACTTTGGAACATAACTCATGAAGGAGGTTATTGTTGTTCTTTATAATATTCGAAGTGTATATAATGTAGCTTCTATATTTAGGACTGCCGATGGGGCGGGGATTTTAAAAGTTTATTTAGTCGGAGCGACACCAACGCCACTGGATCGATTTGGGAAATTTCGAGCGGATTTTGCCAAAGTGGCGCTTGGGGCGGAAGGAACAGTTGGATGGGAGTATTTTAAAAATTTTGGAGCAGTTTATAAAAAATTAAGGAAGTCCGCCAGTGGGCGGACACCTAACGGCGGCTATGAGATTTTGGCGGCGGAGCAGGATAAAAAATCAATTCCGTATTTTAAATATCGCCCGACGAAAAATAAAAATTTAGCTTTGATACTTGGCGAGGAGACTAAGGGTTTGCCGAAATCGGTTTTGAATAAAGCGGACAAGATTTTGGAGATCCCAATGAGAGGCGAAAAAGAGTCGTTGAATGTTTCGGTGGCGACAGGGATTTTGGTGTATTATATAATGGTAGGACATAATGAATAAGAAATTGATTTTCGCGATTATTACAATTTTGGTTTTGGTTGTTGCCGGCGGGATATTTTTTGGTTTTGGGAAAAAGGGAGTTTTGCCTACCGATGAAATAAAAATTGGTGATAAGGTTTTTAAAGTTGAAGTGGCGAAAGATGCGATGTCGCGCTCGAGAGGACTTTCAGGGCGGGAGAAATTAGACGAAGGTACGGGCATGCTTTTTATTTTTAATAGCTTTGGGAATTATGGTTTCTGGATGAAGGATATGAAATTTACGATTGATATTGTTTGGATTGCAGGAGACAAAATCGTCGGGTTTCAAGAGAATGCCCAGCCGGAGCCGACGAAAACTATTTTTGGTCTGACAACTTATTATCCGCCGGAGAAGGTGGATAAGGTCTTGGAACTTAATGCCGGCGCGGTGGCAAAATATGGGATTAAGGCGGGTGATATGATAGAATTTAAATTATGAAAAAAGTAGCTCTTAATGGGTTTGGAAGAATCGGGAGGTTGTTTCTGCGACAATCTTTAAATAATAAGGATTACGAAATAGTCGCGATTAATGATTTGGGGGATCTGGAAAATTTAGCTTATTTACTTAAATACGATACAGTTTACGGAATTTGGGATAAGGATGTTTCCGTAAGCAGTGGGAGTTTGGTTGTCGACGGGAAAACAATAAAATTTTCGCAGATCAAAGATGCGACGCAGTTGCCGTGGAAAGACTTGGGAATAGATATAGTAATAGAAGCAACCGGAGTTTTTGAGTCTTATGAAAAAGCGCAGGTGCATATTCAAGCTGGAGCGAAGCGGGTGGTGATTACGGCGCCGGCAAAGGATGCGGATGGAACACTCGGAAAAACAGTTTTGATGGGAGTGAACGAAGACAGTCTTAAAAAATGCCTGATTACCTCAAATGGATCTTGCACTACAAATTCCGCTTCGCCGGTGATTCAGGTTCTTTCGGAAAAACCGGGAATCAAAAAAGCGATTTTAAGCACGGTCCACGGATACACGGCGACGCAGTCGATTGTAGACGGGCCGGTTAAGGGGAGCGACTTTCGGCGGGGACGAGCGGCGGCGCAAAACATCACGCCGTCAACGACCGGAGCGGCGATTGCGGTCACGCGGGCGATTAAGGATTTAGAAGGAAAATTTGATGGTGTAGCTTTTAGGGTGCCGGTGGTTTCGGGCTCGATTGCGGACATAACATTTCTCTCGAAGAAAAAAACTTCAGTTGAAGAAATTAATAAGATTTTGACGGATGCGGCGAATTCACCGAAGTGGCAGGGGATTATGAAAGTGACAAAGGAACAATTAGTTTCTTCGGATATTTTGGGGCAACCTTACGGCGCGATAGTGGACTTGAGTTTTACAAAGGTAATCGACGGGGATTTAGTGAAGATTTTGTCTTGGTATGACAACGAAGCCGGGTATGTTTCAACTTTGATTAAGCATGTGGCGGCGGTAGCGGGGTTGGTTTAGAAATTCTAATTTACTCTAATATGAAATTTGAAAAATGGTTTGGAAAAACAAGTGGAAAGAATGAAGAAAAAGATGACGCTAAGAAAGATGGGGGAGTTAAGGGCGGGGAAAAGGGAAATAACGTAGACGAAGATCCGGTGACGCGCTTTGGGGAAGATTTTAAGAGAGATTTAGCAGAAGGCATGGAGCGATTTTATGAAGCGCGAATGAGAGAGGCAACGTCGCTTAGTAATCTTAAGGATATTATTCGGGTAAACAAAATAACACTAAAGGGTTCTACGGGAGAGGAATATGGGCCGAACCAATTAATTGACGTTATCGACGATCTTATAAGTCATGAAGCGGGGGTGACAATTAAGGCGGTTACAAGGACGGCTCATTTTCGAGATATTGTGAGGAAATGGGCTGAAAAAGAGGGAGTTATTGGCAAAGAAGAGGAGCCAAAAGAGTAGGCTCCTTTTGTTTTTGCGGAGAAAGGAGTTGTTTTTAATAATGGCAGAGGCGATAATTTATGGATTAGGTTGCCTTGCGGGGAGGGCGAAGAATATTAATCAAAAGGTCAAAAATTATTTATAAAAAATGGAAAAGAGATTTGTTGTTTTTTTATTAGTGACTTTGGCGGTGGTTGGGGGTTGGGGTGGGGTAAATAATGAGACGGCGCGGGCGAGCGGAGCTGGTAGTTTTTCAATTCACGAAGAGATTTTCGCGGCCGACGCAGTGCGAGTTAGGCCAACCGCTTCGATTTCTCAAACCGCATTGGGCACAAGAAAGGTTGGAGATTTAGGAGCTATAATTGATGGTCCGATATCAGCGGAGGGCTATACTTGGTGGAAAGTTAGCTGGTCAAGCGATAGTATGGTGGGTTGGTCGGCAGAGAGTTATTTAAAAGGTTTTGAGCGGACTTATTCGAGTAAGTTTTCTATTGGTGACAATGTGATGTCGGAGAAATCAATGGATGTTTTTTCGGCGCCCTCGATTGATTTTTACGGAGGCTTATTACCATCGTATAGCATGGTGACTATCGTTGATGGGCCTGTTCTTTCTAGTGGATATACGTTATGGAAGGTAAGAGGAAATATGATTTCAAGTGGTGGCAGGGGGGGTGTGGTGGAAAATTGGGCAAAAGAGGGAGCGCAAGATGGAATGGAAGTTTATCTTAAAAAACCATCTAGCCCGGTTCGAAGTTACACTCAACTTTCTATTGGCGACAAAGTAGCTGTTAGGCAGGATAGTAGTATTGATGTTCGGGTTTTTCCTATGATAACTCTTACCCCTATAGCTACTAAACACAACGGAGATTCCGGAGTTGTGGTGGGTGGGCCAACCAATGCGGATGGAAAGGTATGGTGGAATATAAGGTGGAATGATAATACACAAGGCTGGTCTGAAGATAATAATTACTCTTATTTTAAACTTAGATACGGAATCGGAGATAGGGTGCGGGTGTATGAAGAGAGACAAGTTTATTTAACCCCTGCTTTTATTGCTAGGAATCCTTATGTTGGAGCTGATGATTCGAGCCCTTTGGGGAAAAGGACAGTCGGGGATTTTGGGATTGTAACAAATGGTCCAGTTTTTTCCTCAGAGGCTCCTCTAATTTTTTGGTGGAAGATCAAGTGGAGTGATGGTGTTGAGGGATGGTCGTTTGATCAGTATACCGCTTACAGTCTTGCTTTTCGAAAGTGTTTGACAGAGGACTGCTCGATTACTGGAGATGGAACCTCAACTTCAACGTCGCCGGGCAATCAAGCGCCGACAAATCTTATGGTAAATGGTCCTTCAACTGTAACGGCTGCTGTTTCGAATTCTTGGACTTTTATTGCTACTGATCCGGAAGGGAAAGCGCTTAATTACAAAGTAAAATGGGGCGATAGCAGTAGCGAAGCGGAGGCAACTGGAATGGCGAGTGGTGTCTCAAAGAGTTTCTCACATGCTTACGCCCCAAGTGGGGGATATACTATTACTTTTACAGCGACTGACGATAAAGGATTAACGGCGACGAAAACGACTGTGGTGCAGACGGTGCAAACTGATATGCCGGCAACGTCGACGCCACAAGCTTCGAATAAGTTTGCGGCTGGAGACAAAATTAAAGTAACGGCGCCGAATGTTCAGGTGAGGGATGTTTTTAGCGATTATACCCCATTATTAGGGGTCAGGGGCGTTGGAGATACAGGAGTTGTTGTAGGAGGTCCTAAGTCTGACAACCGCTATTGGTGGTGGCAAATTAATTACGACACTGGAGTGGATGGTTGGTCCGCCGGGGATTGGCTTGAGAAAACCGGTTCTGGCGGAACGATTACTAATAGGCCTCCTGTTATTTCTGATTTTACTGGTCCGGCAAGTGTGTTCACTAGAGAAGATGCCACTTGGACGGTTCTGGCATCAGACCCAGATTACGATACTTGGTCGTATAGTGCGATATGGGGAGACGGTACAACGGAGACCCAGAATCGACCTTTCTCGAGTTTTAAACATACTTATGCAACTGCGGGAAGTTATACTCCGACGTTTACTGTAGTTGATAGTAGAGGAGGGCTCGCTAGTAAAACTGTGTCGGTTCAAGTAGCAACTCTGGCACCTTCTACAAGATTTATAATTGGCGACAGAGTTCGAAACGTCGAATATTCTGGCGATAGGGGCGCCGGTACTGTTATTGGTGGGCCAACATTTTCCAACTTCGAGTGGTCGTGGCGTGTAAATTATGACCTCGGTTTTACCAGTTGGACAAAAGAGGTTAAGCTTGCAAAAATTGATTCGATAAATACGCCGACTTCGACGCCGCAAGTTTCGAACAAGTTTTCGGTTGGAGACAAGATTCGGGTAACAGCGCCAAGTGTGCAGGTAAGAGATATTCCTACTGGAACTATAATTGGGAGAAAGAATACAGGAGATTTGGGTACGGTTGTCGGCGGACCGAAATTTGCCGATACCTACTGGTGGTGGCAAATAGACTATGTGAACGCTCCGGACGGATGGTCGGCAGAGAATTGGCTGGAAAAAACACCGATGAGCGGGCTAGAGCCATTAAATTATGCAGCTTTAGCAATTCAAGTGATTCAGACTCAACTTGATCAAATAAAAGCTCAACTCTTCGCGATTTTAGAGCAATTGAGATAAGGGTAAATATTAAATTAGGGAAACCGCTGATTTTGGGGATAAAATCGGCGGTTTTTGTTTTTTAGCGTATGGCGTACAATTATAGTAAGCGATAAAAAGGTCTTTTTAATAAAACTATAATATGAAAAAGTTTAGCGTTTTTTTGGTGGCAGTTGTTTTGCTTGCGCCGGGTTTTGGTTTTAAAGTCGATCAAGCGCAGGCGCAGACAGCTACATATAAGTTTAGTGTTTTTGATCAAGTACAAGTAGCTAATAGTGTTTCGAAGTTAGATGTGTGGTCTTCTTATGGGCCAAGTATGACTGGAGTACCGCCGACACTTTTAGGAAGTGAGAGTGTTGGAAATAAAGGAGTTATCCAAAATTGGCCGCACAACGGGAAATGGTTGGTTAAATGGAATGATGGACTTACGGGATGGTCTGACGAAACCGGTCTTGAAAAAGTTCCAGTCACGGTGCCGAGCGCGTATAAGGTGGGGGATTGGGTGGTGACTACCGATAATGTTAATTTGAGAACTGCTCCGAATCTTTCAGCTTCTATATATAAGACAGTTCCGGCAGGGGTAAGTTGTAATTTAAAAAAAGGCCCAACGGTAGCGGATGGATATAACTGGTGGAATGTGACGTGTAATTTACCGGGCATGACAAATATTTTGCTCTTTATGGCCGAGGGGACTTGGATTGAAAAAAGTAATCCACCGGCGGCGAATCAGCCGCCAGTAATTTCTGGTATTTTGGGGCCATCAACACTTGAAATATATGAAGGCGGATTTTGGACGTGGACAATAACGGACCCAGACGGAGATGCTTACAATTGTAGTAAAACAAAATGGGGCGATGGCGTGGAAGATTACGAAGACAGCCATTTTTACGTCCAGACGGGTAGTTATACGATTACATTCAGTTGCCAAGATGCCTGGGGGGCGGTTGGGACAGCAACGGCCATGGTTACTGTGACTCCATCAACAACTGGCAATGTGCCTGGGGGAGTGACGGTTGGGGGAAAGGCGTTTTTCAAGCCCGGAATAAATGGGCAGCCTACTTTATCTCCTAACCAAGATGGCCAGTGGGATTTGTCGGTTATCGCTAGCGGGGTTTCTTTCACTTTTGCAGTAGATTGGGGGGATAATTCTAAAGACAGTTATACTCCGGATGTTACGACTAGAGGTTCAGCGAAAACAGCGACTCACAAATATAGTGCGCCGGGAATATACAGTATTAAATTTACGGCAATTGATAATGCTTCGGGGGTTAAGGGTACGGCAGTAATGAAGGTTGGGGTTTTGGATCCAGCGATGCTGGCTAGGTTTGCGCCCGGCACGAAATTGAGAACTAAGGAGCCGGTGATGGTGATGCAGATGCTTGGAGGCAAAGATCCGGCAACTAATGGGAGCTATCTGGGCCCAGCCCCGGATTATATTCCGATACCGGAACTTGGTCCAAAGCCTAAATACGCGATCGGGAAAGTAGATGGAAGATCAATGGTGGGACCGGTTACGTTTTGGGGGGGAGATTGGTGGGTGAGAGTAGGTTTTGGTTCTCCAGGAGCGGGAGGGACAACTAATTGGACAGGAATGGTGGGGTGGGTGAAGGTGTCTCAACTCGATGATTTGTGTACGCCACTTTCTACCGAGCAACTGGCGGTTAAACAAAGATTTGCCGAAGGGGAATGTGTTTCGCTTGGTGGCGGCCCTAAAGGTATAAATGGTTTAAACGTTAGAAAAAGTACACCTATATCAAATGACATTCTCACTTGGCCGGAGTCTTTGGGCCAAGTTGATCGTGACAAACAAGGGATAATAATGGGCGGTCCAGTTGAGGTGGCAAATCTTGTTTGGTGGCAGGTGAGCTGGGAAAATGGTTTGCAGGGCTGGTCAGCGGGCAACTGGATAACTAGCGACCGGAGCAAACCAAAGGCCACGAGCGGCGGCGTGACGCTCCAGCAGAATTTAAAGATTTTGTTTTCGCCGCCAACTTGGGCAGTATTAGGCGAGTCGGTAGCTCCAAACGGACCGGTTTTAGGGCAGTGGCCGGCGGGGACAGCTGGGACGATTAGTCTAGACCCAGAATTTCTCAAAACCGGGTGGTGGTACAGGGTGCAGTATTTACCATCAACAGAAGCAACAAAATATCCTGCTTGGCGGGGATGGTCTCCGGAAGAAGCATTTTTTGGCGGGGAGGTCCCTAGCTATTTAATTGGCACAGGCGAGGTGGCAACGACTACGGTTTGCGCTTCGACATATGCAGTTAGTGAAAGAGTTCAGGTTTTGGTCCCAGATGGATCGAGGCCTTTTAGCCATAGCGAACCGCCCGGTAGGAATCTTGTTGGAATCAATTCACTGAATGGTTCTCTTGGCACAGTAAAAAGCGGACCACAACGCCAGAATAATATTTGCTGGTGGCAGGTAACTTATGATCATTCTAGTTGGCCATCGATTTGGACAAATTCAAATTATCTTAGCCCAGTCGGTAGTTCGAGTGGAGATGGAATTACGATTACTTCGCCAGCGACTCAAGACGTTTGGCGAGTTGGCGAGACGAGGACAATTACTTGGACGGCCCCCGCTAACGTTACTAAGGTGCATATCTATTTAGCCACGGTTGGTTTAATTGTTTTGAATGCTCCTAATACTGGTTCTTATACTTGGACTATACCGGCTGACGTTGTGCCTAAAGATAATTATGTAATCATTATCTATTCTGCCGATGAGGGTGTTCCGATGCAGCAAGTCAGTATGCCTTTTGCAATTGTAGGCGAGAGCGGAGAGAGCTCTTCGAATTTCGCCCTCTGCGACATCGTGAGACCCACAGATATGGTTAACGTTCGTTCTACTCCTGGTGGGACGACAGTAGTAGGCCAACAACCACCAGAATCTCAAGGAGAAATCAAGGAAGGGCCAGTAACTGCCGGTGGCTACACCTGGTGGAGAGTAAATTATCAATACGGGGTAGACGGCTGGTCAGCTGAGGCCTATTTAGCTTTGGTAAGTAAGGGGAGTTGTCGTTAAGATTTCTATAGTTTTTGGGTTAGGTTTATGGGGATAAGATCTCTTGGGTGTTGATTTTGATTTGCCTATAATAATAGGAAAGGTCTTTTTGATTTTTATATATGAAAAAAATTATCGTTTTTTCGTTAGCGGCTTTGGTAGGTTTTAGTTGGGTCGTTGTTTCTCCGGTAAAGGTTTCGGCGCAGACTAAAATTAATCCATACTATGGAGCAGCAGAGGTCAACACTTTTACGGCGCCAAACGGGAGTGAAATTGTGGAGGCAGGGAGCAAGCTTTCTATTCGTTGGAATCAACAATATGACGGTTCTTGGGAGAGGACTCCGACGACATGGCTTTCACATATAAGTGTTTTATACGTAGATGTCACGACTGATTTTGCTTGGCCTGCTCCAGTTACTATATTTGACCAAAAAATTTCTAAGGATTTTGTGATTGGATCTGGCCAAATGGGTTTTGATTGGACGATCCCATCTACCCTTAAACCTGGGCCGTATAAAATAATAACCAGAACTTATAGGTCTGATTTCGCAAATCCTATAGATTTGAATGTGAGTAATGCGTTTAGTGTCGTTCCGGCTGGATCAATACCGACGCCGGTTTCAACTAAATTTTCAATCGGAGATTCTGTGAAGGTAACTGAAAGTGGGGTGTATGTAAGAGAGACTGCTGGCGGCAACTCTTATCCGGGTTCGCGTTATGCCGGAGATTTAGGGAAGATAATTGGTGGTCCCGAGCGTGCGGTTGTCAACGGTTGTGATTGCTGGTGGTGGAAAGTTGATTACAATTATTGGAAGGATGGGTGGACAGCAGAAAAATTTTTAGAAAAAGTACCAACGAATGTTAAGTTTGTTGCCGGGGAAAGGGTCAAAAATTTTATGAATAACCGGAGTATTTATTCAGGCTATGATTTAGGGACGGCCAGTGTTCTTCCTAGTAAATTGCCACTTAATGCTTTAGGCACAGTGGTGGGTGGTCCAATGCCTTACCGTGACGATACAATGTGGCAATTTAGTTTTGATGCTGGATATACGGGTTGGACGAGTGAAATGTTTATTGAACACTCTGCCCAGCCGCCCAGTTCTCTTGTCATCGACGCGCCCACAGATCTTGTAGCGAATAAAGAAAGTTATTTGACTATAAGCGCCCAAGGTGAGGGGACTTTGACTTATACGGTTCGTTGGGGGGATGGGAGCGCGAATAGTACATATACTGCCTTAGCCGGACAAAATGTGAATGCTAGGCATACATATACGTCTATCGGGACTTACACGGTTTCGGTTACCGTGAGAGATTCAAACGGAAAGAGCTTGAGCGGCACTCAGGTTGTAAGTGTGGTGAAACCCAATGCTGGCGGCAGTTTTGATAGGTTTTTGTTTACTGTTCCGAGCGGTGGGGAGAATTGGCAGACGGGTCAACAGTACGCGATCAGATGGGGAGATTGGGATGCTATAGGGGTTAGCGGGGTACGGTTGATTTTGATTAATAAAGCGACTGGTTTGGCCCAGTCAACTATAGTTGAGAATTTGTCCAAAACTCAGCTTTTGTCGGGTTCGTATAATTGGACTATTCCTAATGGCGTGGCCGATGGGTTGTATTTTATAAAAGCAATTGTTTATAAGACCGACGGGAAATGGACAGATGTGTTTAGTGCTTCGTTTTCGATTGCGGGGGGAGGTGGTGCAAACCCCGGTTCGCCGACGATTTCTGATGTGTCGGGTCCTACAGCACTTCAAGTTGGGCAGATGGGAGCTTGGACGGTTGCGGCGACTGATCCGAATGGCGATGCCCTAACTTACGAGGCGGCATGGGGAGATAATACGACTACTCCTGCTGGTTCTGCATTATCTCTGACGCACACTTTTGGTGCTACTGGGGTTTTTACTATCGTATTTAAGGTGAATGACCCAGGTGGATTAACTGCTCAGTTTTCTAAAACAGTGGCGGTGACTTTAACCGCAACGACTTCTACTCCGCCAATAACTGGAGTTGGTTTATCAATTGGGGCGAGAGTGCGAAATACAACGTTGGCTGGTTTAACTCCTTCTTGGGCTGGAGTCGGCTTTACAGGATTTACAAAAGATAAAGGGGTTATTATTGGCGGACCGTTATCTGGGACGTGGCAAGTTCATTATGATTATGGCGGGGATGCTTGGCCTTCTGAAGGTAATTTACAGAGTATTGGAATCCCGACAGGTAAGTGGGATTTTACGGCTGACAATATTTTGGGACGAGAGATAAATATTGGAGACGGTGTTTTAGTGATCGATCCTTATTATGTAAGTGTGAATTATCAGGTTTCTATTCCTTCGAGTGTGGCGCAGAATTCTTTACCTACCGCGGGAGTTGCTGCTCAAGCTGGTTCGGGTGGGCGGTGGAACTGCTTGAATACTTATGCGGTTAATCCTTCCGTTTATGGTAATAATTTTTGGGGAGATACTGTGTGTCGTTACGAAAAAGGAAATCAACCTCCGAAAATTGATAGTTTTACTGGCGATAGAGACGGGAATGTATTTGTGGGCGTGAGCCAAGTTTGGCGATTTACAGCAAGCGACCCAGAGGGGGCTCTGGCTTCGTACGCTGTTGATTGGGGTGATAATAGTAATCCGGATTCCGGTTCTCTGTCTGGAGCAACGGCGAGTAAAGATGTAAATCATACTTATGCTCAAGCTGGAACGTTTACGATAATTCTTACGGTTACAGATGGGGCGGGACTTAAAGCGACGGCAACTAAACAGGTTACAGTGACGGCGCCTTGCAGCACGAGATTTCAGTCTGGAGACGGGGTGAAGGTGATTAATACTGATGCCGAGCATCCTCTAAATGTTCGCTCTTCTCCAGAGCGGTTAAGTAGTAATCCTGACGCAAATAAATTAGGTGGTCACTATGATAATGATCAAGGCGTGGTTAATGGAGGTCCTGTTTCTGCAAGTGGTTATTGTTGGTGGCAGGTAAATTTTGATCAAGCTCCAAGTGGCTGGGTGGCGGAAGGAGGAGGAGCCCCGATACAGTATTGGCTCGAGAAAGTTGGTGGTTCTCGTGAAGGAGATGTGAATGTTGAGAGTAGTGGAGCAGATAGATTGGTACCGGGTGGAACATTGACAATACGTTGGAGTATGCCGACAACCATAAGTAGCGTCCATATTTATCTCTCTAATTACGGCATCATTAAACTCAACGCTCCTAATACTGGTTCCTACATCTGGAATATACCGGCTGATTTGCCGCCGCGGGACGATTATGTGGTGATAATTTATTCTGCTGAGCCTGGAATTTCTATGCAGCAGACAAGCCAGCAGTTTTCGATTTCTGCGAGTGGAAATAATGGAGAAAATAATACGGGGTCTGGCGATCATCAAAATCCGCAAAATCAGCCGCCGGTTTTAGCTAACCCGTCCGGAGCAGCTAGTGTGACAATAAATACAAGCGCGACTTGGCAGGTTTCCGCAACTGATTCTGACTCAACTGTTCTTTCTTACAGCGTGAATTGGGGAGACGGTAGCGCGACTTCAACTTATACCGGCACGAGCGGTCAGGTAATTTCGATGCCTCATACTTACACTTCGACGGGGCAGAAGACGATCGGAGTGACGGTGTCGGATGGGCAAGGTTCGGATTCAGGATCGTTGAATGTTAATGTCACTTCGGGTGCGACTGGTGGGAACGGAGCGCCGATAATAACAACTTTCACCGGGCCCGTCAGCTTGTTGGCTGGCGTATCGGCGTCCTGGAATATTTTGGCAAGTGACCCAGAAGGAATGAGTTTGTCTTACACAATAATTTGGGGGGATGGGAACACCGAGACTTTTAGCGGGGCGAGTGGAATTCCAGTGGCTAAGATGCACTCTTACTCGACGACTGGTTATAAAACTGTCCAACTGACTGTGGCCGATGCGGCCGGGAATTCGGTTAGTGCAATACCAATCAGGGTGAATATAACAAGCAATACAACTATCATTCTTCCACCAGCTAAGTTTGTGATTGGTGATCCGGTGAGGGTGACTGGAGATTATTTGCAAGTGCGGACGGCCGGATCTCTTGCCGGATTGGCGCAGGGATCGAGAATGACGGGAGATTTGGGAACGATCGTTGGCGGGCCAAAATATTCGGATGGATACGTTTGGTGGAACGTAAACTACGATACTGGAGTTGACGGGTGGTCGGTGCAGGATTGGCTGGAGAAAGCAGGATCGACTCCGGTTGCGAATAGATTGCCGGTGATAGATAGTTTTGCCGGACCGACCACACTTGCGCCTTCAGTGAACGGTTCTTGGGATATTAAAGCAACTGATCCAGACGGAGATGCTATGACTTATAGGATTGATTGGGGAGGTGATACTTATTTCTGGCAGGATAATTTGAATCCTGGACCGCAGTATGCCGGAAAATTAGTATCCGGAAATTCGATTCAACTCAAGTATTATTTCCGTAGCGCGGGTACATATAATTTGACCCTCACTGTTACTGATAGCAAAGGCGGAAGCGCAAGTAAAACAGCTAGCGTAACAGTTGCAAATACGTCAAATTATGTGCCGCTTGGTGGTTATGCTCCGCTTTGGAACGCGCCGGATTTGCCGCCTCTCAACAATCCAGATCGATTAACTACTTGGACCGGACCAGATGGGAGAAAATGGATATGGGTAGCTTCGAGTGGTTTATGGAAACTTACGTTTATTCCTTAGCTTTGTAGATTTTTAGGTTTGTGTCCTAAGCCCCGTCCTAGGCGGGGCTTAGGTTTTTTGTAGCTTTTTGAGAGTTGGGGCGTATAATGAATTAAAGGTGTTTCGTATATATTTTTAATATAAATAAAAGTCGATTTCGCACACATACAAAAATTTCTGTTAATTTAATGAAAAAATTATTGTTAGTTTTATTTTTGAGTGTTTTTGCTTTTTTAGTGATCATGCCAGGGAGTCGAGTTATGGCTCAGGTTGCGGATTCTTCAATTCAGGCACTTCAAAAGCAAGTGAGTTCGCTTTTAGAGATGATAAAAAATTTACAAGCGCAGATTGATGCGCTCAGAAGTCAACAAACTTCACTTCCGCTGCCGATTCCTGATCGGGGTTGGGATACCCTCTCGGGCGTTCTTTCGGTCGCTAGCCCAAGTACTAACCAATGGGGGACGCATATGATCCAAGTTAAGTATTCTCTGGATTCCAGTAAAGTTAATGCAATTGGTTTAGAGAGTGTAGGTTATTTGGTAAAAGCGGTAGACGATAATGTTTTGGCTATTTTAAAAAAATACGAAGGGCAGGAAGTGACGCTTTGGGGGCAGTTTCAATATCAGAATATTGAGGGCGGTTTTACCGGATTTATCGCTAAAAAAGTTTATGCCGAAGGATACGGATGTATTCTTCCAGCTAAAGCAAAAATTGGTGCTTCTGGAGATGATGTAAAAATTGTTCAGCAATATTTAGCGATGGATAAAAAAGTTTATCCGGAAGGATTAGTGACAGGTTATTTCGGACAGCTGACTAAAAAAGCCGTTACTAGATTTCAGGAAAAAAATGGACTCACGGCGACAGGAGAAATTGATGACAGCACTCGAACCAAAATCGAAGGCGAAGTAGCGCCGACGTTAATCGGTAGTGGTAGTAGCGAGGAGATTTATCCTTGCCCGAAACCAAAGCCGGTTCCGATTCCGAATCAGGGAATAAAGGTATATTCGCCTTCGGCGGGAGAGAATTGGCAGTTAGGTCAGACATATAAAATTGCCTGGAGCCAGGTTTGGCCAACAGTAACTAATGAAAAGTACGGATGTTTTTCACAGGGGGAAGGAAAACCTCAAATTTGCATTGATCCACCTCCTCTCGGTACTACAACTTTCTCGGCGATTGGACCAGTTAAGATTACGCTTCATAAATATATTGCTTGTCTTTATGTGGGACCGGTGAGATGTATGATGGCGGAGCCGATGCCGTATGTGATTACGGAGAAAACTGATAATAACGGATATTTCACTTGGACAATTCCGGCGGACTTGTCGAGCCAGTATCAAGGGCAGATGATTATTACGGTTGATGCAATTAGTGGAGGATTTTCGGGCAATAGCGGAGTGTTTGTTATCGGACCAAATGTTACATCAGAAAATAAACCTCCAGTCGTGACTGGTATAAGCGGGCCGACCACGCTGAAGGCTGGCGAAATGGGAACTTGGACAGTGAAAGCTTATGATCCCGAGAATGGCAGTTTGAGTTATTCGGTGGTTTGGGGCGATGAGCTTTCGACTAGTTTGGGTGGTTTAACAGCGCCAAGGATGATGATGACTCAAAATACGGCAACGTTTTCACGTTCGTATAGTGCATTAGGGAATTACACTCCGGTTTTTTATGTGACGGATGATAATGGGCAAAAGGTTAAAACGAGTATAAGCGTGAGTGTGGTGGCGGGTAACGTGACGCAAACCGACCGGGAAACTAAGATTTTAGTACTTTCGCCGAATGGAGGAGAGGTTTGGTCAATTGGTAGCGAACAAATTATTAGATGGAGAGCGTCTAGTGATATAAAAACAGTTAGTATAACAATAAACATGTACCATCCAGAATGTTATTCTAATGGTCAATATGTTTGCCAAACTGTTGTTCCGATAGCGCCTATGACTATTGTAACTAATGCGCCTAATACAGGAGAATATAAATGGCTTGTGGGTTCTCCGCTCGTATATGGTGATTCTATAGTGCCAGCGAAACAATATAAGATTAGCGTTGCGGGGCAACCGATTAGTAAAAACGTCGTTTCGGATTCAAGTGGTGCTCCTTTTAGTATAGTGGCGCCGTTAATGTAGGTTCGAGATCGCAGTTTTCTAAAGCCAACCTAGAACTATGCTTCGGGGCGGGGGTTTTTGTTTGTGGTATAATTTGTTAATGGTGGTTTATCTGGGGGCGGATCATCGGGGTTTTAATTTGAAGGAGATTTTGAAGAAGCGTTTAGTTCATGAAAGCTACGAAATTTCGGACTTAGGGAGTCATAGTTATGACGAGGGAGATGATTATACTGGCTTGGCTGTTTTGGTGGCAACCAATGTGGCGGCTAATCCTGCCTCGAGCAGGGGAGTTCTGATTTGCGGTTCTGGAGCTGGGGTGGATATTGTGGCGAATAAATTTCCCAAAGTGCGGTCAGTCTTAGGGATTTCTCCAGGCCAAGTTAGAGACGCGAGAAAAGATGACGATGTGAATATTTTAAGTTTGGCTTCGAATTTTACGAAAGAAGAGGAAGCTCTAAAAATGGTTCAGGTATTCTTAGAAACGCCGTTTAGTGGAGAAGAAAGGTATAGGAGGCGGCTGGGAAAGATTGCGGTCGTGGAAGCAAACCTGAAAGGTAGGCAATAAATCGGAAAAATATATAAATGGTTCAGGTAATTCCAACTATAAACTGCATGGATTTTGGGTGTGTAGCCCATAAATTTCTGCAGCTCAGTTCATTCTTGCCTCGGGAGGCTTGGGTACATATTGATGTAGCTGACGCAAAGTTCACCTTTAACAAAACCTGGTCTCATCCTTCGGAATTGGCGAAGCTTTTGAAGGCTCACGCCGAGTTTAATTTTAATATTGAGGTTCATTTAATGATTGAGGAACCGGAGCGGGAAGTTTTGGAGTGGCTTAAGATTGGGTCGAAAAGAGTGATCGTTCACGGTGAGACGATTTGGGATAATAAGTTTAGAAAGACTAAAGTAAATCCCGAGATAGTGATTAAGGATATATTTAAAAAAAGCGGCGAATTTGGAGCCGAGGTGATGCTCGCAACTAATCCTGAGACGAGACTTGAAGACTTTAAAGATTACTTAGATGAATTCAACGCTTTTCAGGTTCTCTCTGTGCGACCAGGATTGTCTGGCCAGAAATTTTTGACGGTGGCTTTAGAGAAAATCCGGTTTTTGAGGGCGCAGTTCCCAAATGCTAAGATAGAGGTAGATGGGGGGGTGAATTTTGAAACGGGAAAGCTGGCAAGAGAAGCAGGGGCGGATATTTTAGCAGCGGGGAGTTATATTTTTGAAAGCGGGGATCCAAAGGGAGCTTTTGAAAAACTTGAGGAATTGTAGAATATTTTATGCTTATTTTGGATGACAAAAAAGTAAGATTTTTGGAAATATTAGCTAACCGGATCAGGCAGGATATAATTAGGATGCTTGTTCAAGCGGGCTCTGGTCACTCGGCTGGTTCTTTGGGTATGGCCGATATTTTCACCGCTTTTTATTTTCACATCTTAAATCATAATGCCAGGAAACCACATTGGCCGGATCGGGATCGGTTGATTTTGTCGAATGGCCACATCTGTCCTGTCTTATACGCGACCTTGGCTCATGCTGGCTATTTCTCTATTGACGAGCTAAAGACACTTAGAAAGCTTAACTCGAGGCTACAGGGGCATCCGCACAGAAAAGTTTTACCGGGACTTGAGACGACCTCGGGACCTTTGGGTTCGGGACTTTCTCAAGCTATTGGGATGGCTTTAGCTGCCCGCTTGGATAATAAGAAATATAGAATTTACTGCTTAACTTCTGACGGTGAGCACCAAGAGGGGAACCACTGGGAGGCGGTGATGTTTGCGGGGAAAAACCGACTGAGTAATTTAACGGCTTTAGTTGATCGAAATAATATTCAAATTGATGGTTACACTGAAGGGGTGATGCCGCTTGAGCCCTTAAAGGAAAAATATGAAGCGTTTAACTGGCATGTGATTGAGATTGACGGACACAATTTTGAACACATAGTTGATGCAGTGGCGGAGGCAAAAGCGATTCATGAAAAGCCGACGATGATTATAGCGCACACCATTCCTGGAAAAGGGGTGAGTTTTATGGAGAGTGATTATAAATGGCACGGCATACCGCCGAATCAGTCGCAAGCTAAGATGGCGCTAAAAGAGCTTGAGATAATAGGTCGGAAGATTCATGGAGGAATATGACTAAAAATTTAAGTAATCCTACGTCGCTTGTGCTCCTCAGGATGATTGATTTTCTAAATTCATTCTTCATTAAGAAAATCTAATCATGTTAAATCCTAACGCAAAACTTAATCAGGATTTGTTTGATGAGAGCAAATTAAAAATGACTGCCACTCGCGATGGTTTTGGTGAGGGTTTGGTTTTGGCTGGTGAAGAAAATGAAAATGTCGTGGCGCTTTCTGCCGACTTAACGGAATCGACGCGAGTCGAGGCTTTTGCGAAAAAGTTTCCAGAGAGATTTTTTGAAGTAGGAGTGGCCGAACAGAACTTGGCGACAATTGCGGCGGGTCTCGGGGTTTCTGGAAAGATTCCTTTTATCGCTTCTTACGCGACTTTTAGCCCAGGAAGAAACTGGGAGCAAATTAGAACAACGATTGCTTATAACGATTCAAATGTGAAAATTGTAGGTGCGCACGCCGGTGTTTCAGTGGGACCGGATGGGGCGACCCATCAGGCGATTGAAGACATTTCAACTATGCGAGTGATGGCGAATATGAAAGTTATCGTGCCCTGTGATGCGATTGAAGCTAAAAAGGCGACACTCGCGGCTGCAAAGATTTGGGGACCGGTTTACATAAGACTCGGTAGAGAGAAGAGTCCTGTTTTTACAACTGACGAAACTCCATTTACACCAGGTAAGGTGGAGGTTTTATGGAGCCCCTCTTCCGGCTCGGGGCGATTATTAAAACCGCAGGTTTTAATAATCGGGTGTGGTCAGCTTCTATATAATGCGCTAATTGCGGCACGGGATTTGGAGAAGGAGAAGATTGGGGTGATTGTTTTAAACTCTCATACCATAAAGCCTTTGGATGAGAAAAAAATTATTGAATTAGCTCGGAAGACAGGAGCGGTGGTAACTGTTGAGGAGCATCAGGTTTTGGGAGGTTTAGGTGGAGCTGTCGCGGAGATATTGGCTAAAAACGCTCCCTGCCCTATGGAATTTATAGGAATGCAGGATGTTTTTGGAGAGTCGGGGCCGGCGAGTGAATTGGTTGAAAAATATGGCATGGGGATATTAAACATTAAGACCGCAGTGAAGAAGGTTCTACGAAGAAAAAGGTAGCCCCGCCGATGGCGGGATCCTCGACTTTGCTGCTTTGCTGCGTTTCAGGCAAAATTGGGACATGGACGTTCCGGATATTGTTCGCGCTGTTTTTAAAGTAATTAGGCGGAAAAAGTAGTTTGGCATTGTTGCAAATAGAGTAAGAAAGAAATATTATTTAAATAGTAAAGTCGAGCTGGTTTTGAGCCCTTAGAACTTTAAAAATTGGGAGGGCAATAATAAATTTTAATGAAGGCGGGGTTAATGTAATCCCTCGTCGCCGAGACTCCTCGGGACGATTGATTTTCTAAATTCATTCTTCATTAAGAAAATCTAATCGTATGAATAAAAAAATAGTTAGCGGTTTTATAGTTGGGGTTTTGTTTTTAGGTTTATTAATATTGCCGGGGCGGGGTTTGGCTCAGACAAGCGATGTGACTGTTTCGGCGTTACAGGCGCAAATTCAAGCGCTCTTGGATAAAATCAAGGTTTTGCAGGGTCAATTAGCGACAGCGCAAGGAAGTGGTGAGCAGTGGTGTTACACATTTAACACGAACTTGAAAATTGGCGATCAAAATGATGACGTGACTAATCTTGACCGAGCTTTAGTTAAAGAGGGTCTTTTGAGTCAAGATGTTTTTCAAGACGGACGAACAGCTTTGAATTTTGACGAGATGACTGCTTCGGCAGTAAGTGGTTTTCAGGAAAAATATAGAAGCGAGATTCTTACGCCGAACGGTCTTAAGAGCGGAACAGGTTACGTGGGCGCATCAACGAGGAAAAAGCTGAATCAGCTTTATGAGTGCGGGGACAATGTAGTTCAGCCGAAGCCAGATTCTGCGATAGTTGTGGTATCTCCGCAATCAGGACAAGTTGTTTCTTCTCCTCTTAAGATAAGCGGTTATGCTTCTAAGGGTAAGTGGGGTGTTTTTGAGGGAGAGGCTGGCAATGCTTCTTTATTTGATTCTAGCGGCCGGAAGCTCGGAGTTGCTATATTGAAAGTTACTAATTTTAGTTACGAACCGAGTGTCACTCAATTCAACTTTGAAGGTTCGATAAATTTTTCAGTTCCTCAAACTGAAACCGGATATTTGATATTTACCGGAAACGATCCTAGTGGTTTTAGAGAGGCTGGGGAGTTTAGGGTTGAAGTTAGATTCAGTCAAGTTCCTAGCCAAACTGGGATGAAGATTATATCGCCGGTGGCTCGCCAGAATGTGGAATTAGGAAAACCAATCGAGATAAAGTTGAATAAACCTATGTTCTCTGATTCGCATATTCTAGCTTATAAGACAGTTTTGGTGGATATTTATGGGAATAGTACTAATGGAAGTGTTGGTTTATTTGGCGCTGGCGCGACATCAATGATTTGGGACGGAGTTGTTCTTGAAGCAGGATGCACCAGTAGTTGCGGGCAAGTGACGATTAAGCCAGGTATGTATAAAATTCAGCTTATAAAATTTGGCGAACCCAATAAAGTTGTAGCTGAAAGTGATTATTTTAATATAATTGCTTCGGCTTCCAATACAACAGGAATAACCGTTGTCTCACCGAATGGAGGTGAGAAGTGGATGCTTAATTCAGGCAATGTTTTTATCAAATGGACTCCCGATCCAGAATCTAATTTTGTGGAGGCATATCTTGAAAAGAAACAGGGAGACCAATTTGTCACGGTTGGGAAAGTCATTAAAGCTGGTAAAGGTTCTATACAGTGGTTTGGCGAAATTGATCGAGATTCAAATTATGCTCCGGCCGGAGACGGTTACTATATTAGGTTGGTCAACACTCAAACCGGAGCGACTGATCGAAGCGATAATCCATTCACGCTTTTACCAGCCGATTATATGAAAGTTGATTTTCGGATTGATGGGTCAGACAGCTCAGTAAGCATACCCGCCGGGGGCAAGAGTGTTAAACTTACGTGGACTTCAGTTAACGCTGACAGTTGTAATTTTTTGCCAAATGATTTGGGCGATGCTATCAACGGATTGCCGCCATCGGGTGAACGGACAGTGTTTCTTAAAGAGAATAAAAATAACTGGGATTATGCAGTTTCGATGGTTTGTTCTTTGTCTGCGGGAAGCAGGAGCGATTATGTAAATGTTTTGAGAAACACATCGTCTCAGGGGATAACAATCACTTCACCTAATGGGGGAGAAAATTGGTCTGCTGGTTCAGTTTGGTCTGTAAAATGGACGGGAAATAATAGCGGTAAAAATATTGCCATTAATTTGATTGACTACACTCCGGGGGCTCGATATGGAACACAGTATGTCATTCGGGATGGCTCGGCTGTTTGGCGAAGTAATCCTCAAGATAGTTCGAATGCGACTTATGGAGATTACTTTGCGTGGAATATACCTCTTAGTATACCGGCAGGATCTTACTATAAAGTTTATGTTGGCGATGCCACTCCTAATTCTCCGACCACAGGTAGCTCTGATGGGAGCGATAATTACTTTGCGATTGATTCTGCGGGGACGGCAGTAAATCATCCACCGTTTTTCGCGTCTTTCCCTGCTTCGCTTAGTCAAGCAGTGGGCCAAACTTCACGTTTAAGGTGGGATGCCGGAGATTATGATTTTGCGGATTACGCAGGCACTACCTTTACAAGTATGTTAGATCCCTATGTTGACGGTGCTATCTACCAGCAACCGGTTGATTGCGGAACTAAACCAGCGGGACAAAATTCTCTCTGTATGGATGTAAAGTGGCTGAAAGCGGGAACTTATACGTTAAAAGTAACTGTTAAAGATAACAAGGGGGCGACTGCCGAAAACAGATTGACTGTAATTGTAGCTGATCAAATTTCCGTGTCTCAAAATACAGCCTTTTGGCCAGGTAGTTTCCTTGCAGGTATTAATAACATTAAAATCGGTTCATATATCGTAAAAGCTCCAAGCTCAGAAGGAATAAGGATCAATACCATTACTGTTGGTGCCGGGCAGAACGCAAGCAGTTTTCAGAATATAAGAGTTATGGTTGGTGGACAGCAATTTGGTATTACTCAGCCCGTACTCGTAAATAACGGGACGTATGCCTTTACGGGTACTCTCGTGATCCCAGCGGGGGGCATGGCTATAGTGGATGCCTATGCCGACGTTCTTCCTTCGGGCCAACCAGGGACTACTAATGCAACCAACTTTTCCAATTGCGGCGCTGTTGGGCAATCTAGCTATGAGGCTTACAATTGCAATTCAGTAGCCGGTCAGACAATGACGATTACAACTGTATCATCCGCGGCTTGCGGCGACATTAATGCCGATGGCTTAATCAACGCAAGTGATTCGGTAATGTATCAGAACTACATTTTCAGCGGCGGAACGGTGCCAACGGGAGTGAAGACGGATTTCAATGGAGATGGTCAGCCGGATGTGTTTGACTTGATTATCTTGAATGATTATCTCTACTCGCACGGACCGGCTCCGACATGTACTGTGCCCGGAGGCGGAACGCCGGCGGGAGCGAATTAGAATGAGAGTTTTTAGCTGATATAAAAGCGGCTCCCTAAATGGGGCCGCTTTTAGGTTTTCCACAGAGCGACATTTCGTAGTTTGAGCGGGGTATAATGAATAGTATTAAATACTTGAATAGGTATTTTTGGTGCTTCTGAAATACCCCCCTTCGGGGTGGTTTTATTTTGGGCGCTGAGTGATTATTATTAAAGAATGATGAGGATGGTTTTTTTGGGGTTAGTGGCGGCCGTATTGTCAGTTATGGGCTTGTTATGGTGGGTGAATTTTTACGACGAGATGAGTTCATACGCGAAGCAGATTGAGGAGGCTGCTTCCGATTCAACAGCGCTCAATAGTCGTTATCAGTATTTTTTAAACAAGCAGCAAGCGGAAAATACAAAAGAGAGAGTTTTGGTTTTTGTGGGGGATGTAATGGTTGGGAGGGGAGTGGCTTCTCAGATTGAGAAACATAAGGACTTTAATTTTCCTTTCTTGAAAGTGGCCGGTTTTTTACAAGGAGCAGATTTAGTGTTCGGTAATTTAGAAGGGCCGATTTCTAATAGGGGTACGAAGCAGGGAAGCGAATATTCGTTTAGATTTGATCCTCAGGTGTCTCAAGCCCTTCAGACAGCAGGGTTTGACGTTTTATCACTGGCCAACAACCATATTTTGGATTACGGCCCAGAAGCTCTTGTAGATACGGTGGATTATCTTCGCAAGATGAGAATTGAATCAGTAGGAGCGGGAGTTGATTATAGCGAGGCAAACGAAGCAAAGATTCTTCAGGTGGGTGGAATGAAGGTGGCTTTTCTAGCTTATACTAATCTTTATCCGAAGAGTCTTTCGGCGACTCCCGATGGGGCTGGTATTAGTGATTCCGATCCTGAATCGGTAAAAGAGGCAGTAAAATCTGCGAAAGAAAAAGCAGATTTTGTGGTGGTATCCTGGCATTGGGGGGATGAGTATAAAATTCGGGCGAACGAATTACAGAGGAAAATGGCTCGGGAGATGATTGAAGCCGGGGCGGATATCGTAGTGGGCCATCATCCGCATGTGCCAGAAGAGATCGAGCAGTATAAGCAGGGCTGGATTTTTTATAGTTTAGGAAACTTTGTATTTGATCAGGCTTTTTCGCCGGAAACAATGAGTGGGTTATTGGTGAAGGTTGGTATTATACGGGAGGGAGGTGGAAGATCGATTAAGGTTGAACCGGTTAAATTTAGGATCAATGGGATTTTCCAGCCTTATTTTCCGAATTTAGAAACCGAAGGTGAAGAAGGGAAGTTGTGAATTATGAAAAAGGGTCTTTGAGCCACCGCCTCGATTTAATAGCCTTATTCTAGGGTTCTACAGCCAACCCAGATGACTTAAAAATACTTTTTCACTTCCTGAAGAATGTGGTTTTAGGCTATAATTGAATTAATGATTAAAGTAGTTACTATTGGGACGGCATCACGCGACATTGTAGTTTCAAGCGATCTTTTTAGAGTGGTAGATGATCCAGCTCATCTTATAAAACTTGGGTTTCCAACTGGCGAAGCTCAATGTTTTGCTTTGGGTGGAAAAACCGAAGTTCAGGATTTGCTGTTTACGCTGGGAGGGGATGCGGCGAATGCGGCTGTAACTTTTGCTAGACAGGGTTTTAAAACGAGCGCGTTTGTAAAATTGGGTGGCGACCAGAATGGGAGAGACATTTTTGGCATTTTGGTTAAAGAGGGAGTGAAGCCGGTTTTTAAACCAGAGAAGCGTACGAAGATGGACGCTTCGGTGATTTTGCTTTCGCCGACTGGAGAGAGGACAATTCTGGTTTTTCGCGGAGTTTCGCGCAACTTAACCAATAGAGATTTACAGGCAAGCGATTTTAGTTTTGATGTGGCGTATATTGCGCCGGGGCATATTCCTTTCCCGATTCTAAGCGCAATAATCTCTCGACTTAGAAAGAAAGGTGCGTTTATAGCGATGAACCCATCAGGATTTTATCTTAAGATGGGAGCGGTAAAACTTGGATCAATTTTACGGAATCTCGATCTAATTATCTTAAATCGAGAAGAGGGGGCGGTTCTAACGGGTAAGAAGTACGAAGATGAGAAAGGGATTTTTGAAAGGTTCGACACTCTGGTTCGAGGACTAGCGGTGATGACGGATGGGCCAAAAGGAGTTATGGTTTCAGATGGGCGGATAATCTATAAAGCTGGGATTTATCGAGAAAAAAGAGTGGCTGATCGAACCGGAGCAGGAGATGCGTTTGGATCTGGTTTTGTGGCGGGTTTGTTTCAGAGTTTACGTCGAGTAGTATTTAAAAAAAGGCAATTTAAGCCGGACGACTTACGCCGGGCCATTCGACTGGGGAGCGCTAACGCAACTTCTAACGTAGAGCAAGTCGGAGCACAGTCGGGAATTTTGACTAAACGAGAGTTTGAAGATCAGCAAAGATGGAAGAATCTTCTAATAAAAACATATAGTATATAGTTTTATGATGGACGCTTATGAGAAAATTGGAAAAATTTTAAGGACTGATAAAGACTACGTTGCGTCGATTGAGCGTAGATTTGAGGTGGTTACAGGCAAGAGAGGCGCCTTGGAAGCCGCGCTTGAAGAAAATGGGGATTTAGTAAAGGATAGAATGCTGACGCTTGGAGTTTCTAGTTCTTCGGATGCGAAGGAGATTTACGACGCTATTATTTCTAAAATTGAGTCGGATGACCGGAGGCTTTTTCAGGCTCTCGGTAATCCTGACTGTCGTTTAGTTAAGGATTGTCAGAATATTGCGGATATTGCGAGAAAGACAGTCGATCCCCCTAAGGGCTTGTTTTTAAAGATTGATAAAGCGAGGGAATTTTTGACTAAAGAGCCTCCGACAAAAGTAATGTCGGCTTTAGGATACAGTTCTGTTTCCGATATGCTTTCGAAAGAGGATATCTATGAAGTTTATTCCGCCCTAAGATTTGTGGAAGGAAGCGAGTGGTTAAATAACGTTTTTTTCAAACAATATGAAAATTTGAAACCCAATGATTTTGAAGAAAGGGAAATAATTGTAAAGGCTTTGAGCGAAAAGTGGTCTGGGGTGGCTCAGGGATTTGTGATTAAGAAAAAACACAACATAAGTCACCTAAAAGAACTCGGTGTGGTTTTTGTGATTCCGACAATGCTCGGGATTTCAGGCGAGATTCTTAGGATGTTCGTTTTGATTGCTCATTATCTTTATGAGATTCCTTTTTACTCTGATATTTTTAGAGAGATTGCAAAAAATGAGATAACTTTTTCTAGGAGCTTAGCTTCGCTTCTTCGGGGCGATGTTATAGATCGCCATTTTCCGGATAGCGATCGCTCGTTATGGCTGGTAGTTCAAAGGTACTTAGCCAAAGAGGACGAAAATGACTGGCGACTTTTCGTGCCTCATATTAATCCTGAGGGTATCCACTGGGCTAAGGCCGGGGAAAATTTGGCAAGGATCGGGTCGTTTTTAGACGGTTTTTCAGAAGAGCTCGTTTTTTGGAAAAATTTGGATTGGGTGGGCGATTTCTTTAAAGATGAAATCGGGCGCGATGTTTTGGTGAGTTTTAATATTGTAGATACCGTCATGTCTTTAGTTAAGGAAAAAGAGATGGTTAAGTATCTATATCACCATCAAGAAGCACTTTGGAACAAGATTTTTGTTGCCTATTTTGGTAAGGACGAATTAGAAAAGAAGTCGAGGGAGTATTTGCTGCAAGGGTATTTTGAGGTGTAGTTTTTGAGTGGCAGTTGATATTTTTTTCTTGATTTGCTATGATGCCCCTCTAATAAGACTATGAATTTAGTTGTTCAAAAAAGGGAAAAATTTGGAAAATCGGTTGGGGCACTTCGAGATAGTGGATTTATACCGGCTGAGGTTTATGGGCACGGTTTTAAAAACCAACACGTGACTGTTTTAGAGAAAGACTTTCTTAAGATTTTCGGGGAAGCCGGGGAGAGTACCATTGTTAACCTAGTTCTTGGCTCTGAGGAATGGCCGGTTTTGATTTATGCGGCTCAACGAGATCCTCTAAATGGTAGGTTTGCCCACATTGATTTCTATCGCGTTAAGATGGACGAAAAGATTATAACTCACGTGCCGTTGGAGTTCTTTGGTGAAGCATCGGCGGTGAAAGAACAGGGCGCGGTTATTAACAAAGCTATGACTGAAATCGAAGTGGAGGCTTTGCCGGCTGACTTGCCGCATCGTATTCAGGTAGATCTGGGGTTGCTTAAAAACTTAGATGATAGTGTTTACGCTCGCGATCTTCGGATACCTGATAAAGTTAAACTTTTGATTGAACCGATGACTGTGGTGGTGACGGCAATGCCGCCACAGAAGGAAGAAGAAGTTCAGGCGTCGGCCGATGTTTCTGCGGTTAAGGTGGAGACAGAAGAGAAAAAAGTTGAGAGGGCTCAAGAAAAGGAAAAATCGAACGAAAAGGCTAACTAATTAGGCTTTTAGGGCTTTTTTGGTAAAATAGAGTCCAAGGGAAATGGCGGTGATTTTGAAACCAAAAGTTCTCGAGGATATTAAATCTAATAAGAAAGATACCTTTCGGTCTATTTCTAGTAGGATCAATTTAAGTTATCGAGTTCAGAAAAAATTCCCCGTAATTACAGTGTTCAAAGCCGCGGTAACGGGGGTGGTTTTGGTTTTTATGATTTTTGGTTCGGTGGCGGCGCCGACAACCTCTATCTTGGCTGCCAATGATAATGGGGTGAGCGATCAGGAGCGTCAAGCTCTAGAAAATGAGTTGAAGAGACTGGAGGGTCAAATTGATGATTATGAGAATCAAATTGGAAGCTATCAAAAGCAAGGGCAAACTTTGAAAGGGGAGATTAATAAGCTTAATTCTAAGATAAATAAGTTAAGTTTACAGATTAAAGCGATTAACTTAAGTATTAGTCAACTTGATAGAAAAATTGATGAGACTGAGTATCAAATTACAACGACAGAAGGTAACATCGAAACCAATAAGAAGGCCCTAGGAAGCCTTCTTAGAGAATTGTACGAAGACGAACAGGCCAGCTTGATGGAAGTTTTTTTGAGGAGCTCAAAGATCTCGGATTTTTTTAATGATCTGAACAATATTACCCTTCTTCAAAATAATCTTCAGGGAGTAATTCAGAAGATTTCTGATTTAAAAGGGCAGCTGGAGGATCAAAAGGATCAATTAGCACTTTCTAGAGCTGATCAAGCTACGCTTAAGGACTATCAAGAAACGCAGAAGAATGAAACGGAGAAAACGAAGGGCGAGAAAAATACTCTTCTCACGGTAACCAAGGGACAAGAATCGAAATATCAGACATTACTAAAAGAAACTAAGAAAACAGCAGCAGAGATTAGGAGTCGTATTTTTAAACTCCTGGGTGGCGGAGAGCTGAGTTTTGAAGAGGCTTACAAATTTGCTAAATTGGCTAGCCAGGCTACAGGAGTTGACGCAGCTTTTATTTTGGCAGTTTTAGATAGAGAGTCTGCCCTAGGGAAGAACGTGGGGAAGTGCAGTTATAAAACGGCAATGCATCCAACACGGGATTTGCCTATTTTCTTAGGAATTTTGGAGGAGCTCGGTATTGCTCAAGATTCATCGGCGGCTTTGGTTTCTTGTGCGAATAAGGACGGAGCTTATGGAGGAGCGATGGGACCGGCCCAGTTTATTCCCTCAACTTGGAACTTATATAAAGAGGAAGTAGCCAAGATTACAGGGAATAATCCTGCTTCACCTTGGCGTAATGCGGATGCTTTTGTAGCGACTGCTCTTTATCTTGAAGACGCCCTAGGTCAGTGTTCAAGTTATACCAATCAGACCAGCAAGGAGAGATGCGCTGCTGCGCGGTATTACGCCGGAGGTAATTGGCGACGTCATCTTTGGACTTACGGAGAGGCGACCGTGGTAAGGGCTAATAAGTTTAAGGACGATATTGAGACGATTACTAGTTGAGCAAAAATTTTCGACTTTCTTGATTTGTGAGAATTTATACTTATTTCGCGTCTTAGGTTCTAAAATCAGAATTTCTTTGTAGCTAGTAAGACTTATTATTTTCTGATAGAATTGGGGCAATGTTTAATAAGCTAGTACTAAAAAATGGACTGCGGGTTATTTTGGTTCCCCAGAAAGGTTCGCTTGCGGCCACTGTTTTGATTTTGGTGGAGGCAGGGTCGGAATATGAAACGAAAAATATAAACGGACTCTCTCATTTTTTAGAACATCTTATGTTCAAGGGTACGAAAAATCGGCCAAAGCCTGGAATGATTGCCAACGAGCTCGATAGTTTGGGTGCTGAGTATAACGCATTTACCGGTGGGCAATACACCGGTTATTACGCTAAGGTTCAGAAAGAAAAGATAAATAAGGCGATAGATTTAGTGTCGGATTTGTATTTAAATCCTATTTTTATTCCGGAAGAAATCGAGAAAGAGAGAGGAGTGATTATCGAGGAGATAAATATGTATGAAGATACGCCGATGAGGCGAGTGCATGAAGTTTTCACTTCTCTTCTATATGGAGATCAGCCGGCGGGGTGGGATATTGCGGGAAGGAAAGAAGTAATTCGAGAGCTTAAGCGGGATCAGTTTGCGAACTATCGGGAGAAGCATTATGTGGCACCGAAGACGGTGGTGGCGGTAGCAGGCGCGTTTGATGAAAAGAAAGTTTTAAAACAAATCAGAGAAGCTTTTGGTCACTTGAAGAAATTGCCGGCGCCCAAGAAGCCAATAACGACCGAAAAACAAATAAAGCCGGAACTTGTGGTTAAGTTTAAGGAATCCGATCAAAGCCATTTGGTTTTGGGAGTCAGGGCTTTCGATATTTTTGATAAGAGGCGTTACTCTCTTCAAGTTTTAGCTAATGTGTTGGGCGGCGGGATGAGCTCCCGTTTATTCCATAAAGTTAGAGATGAACTGGGGGCGGCGTATTATGTACGGGCAGAGTCAGACTTGACGCTTGATCACGGATGTCTAGCGGTGGCAGCAGGGGTGGATCACAGCAAAATCCAAATAGTGATCAAGGCGGTTTTAGAAGAGATGGTGAAGATGACTAAGGAAGTGGTGCCGGATGCCGAGCTTAAAAAATCAAAGGATCATCTGATTGGAAATTTTATTTTAGGACTCGAGGGATCAGACGAGCTAGCATCGTACTACGGAGGGCAAGAGATTATTACTAAAAAACCAATTGAACCAATTGAGGTTATTGGACGGGTGAAAGCCGTAAAAGCCGAAGAGATTATGGCAGTAGCAAAGTTTATTTTCCAGAATTCGAAACTTAATTTGGCGATCATTGGGCCCTACAAGGAGAGCGAAGGTTTTAGGAAAATTTTGAGGTTTTAGATTTGCTATCTGCATATGGTTTTTAGGAAAAATAGGGGCGGCTTGATTAGGGACTTGGCGATTGTGGCTTTGAGCGTTTTTGCAGCTATAAATTTAGTTTCGAGCGGAGCAATTGGCAATTTGTTCTCAGGCGCTTCGGGGGCGACATTTTTAGGAAGTTTTTTGTCCGGCATTTTATTTACTTCAGTGTTTACCGTAGCGCCGGCAGTGGCGGTGATTGGGGAGTTTTCGAAATCTGGCGCGCCGCTTTGGGAACTTGCGGTTTTTGGAGGTTTGGGAGCGATGCTTGGGGATTTGCTTATTTTTCGATTTATCCGCGATCGAATTTCGGAAGATATTACGGCTTTGATTTGCGAGAAAAATGGGCGATGGCGGAAAATTTTCAAGCTTCGGTCGTTTCGGTGGGTGGCGGCGTTTTTGGGGGCGATAGTGGTGGCCTCGCCGTTGCCGGATGAGATTGGGCTCGCGCTTATGGGATTTTCCAAAATGAAAACAGCGATTTTTTTACCTCTTTCTTTTGTTTTAAATGGAGCGGGAATTTTAGTGATTGGAATTTTGGCGAAGATTTAGTTTTCTTGAAATAAACATGGGTAAAAGTTAAAGTAGAGAGGTTATGGTGAATAAATATTACATTACAACGGCGATTGATTACGCAAATGCCGCGCCGCATATAGGACATGCGCTTGAGAAAGTGCAGGCGGATGTTTTGGCGCGTTACCACAGGCAGAAAGGTTTTCAAACTTTTTATCTTACTGGAACCGATGAGCATGGGGTAAAAGTTTTCAGGAAGGCTCAGGAATCTGGAGAAGAACCGCGAGTTTTTACCGACGAGATTGCCGAAAAGTTTAAGATGTTAAAGGGTGTGCTTAATTTGAGTTGGGATGATTTTATCAGAACAACGGACAAGGAAAGGCATTGGCCGGGAGCACAGTTGATTTGGAGAAAGCTCTTCGAAGCAGGGGATATTTACAAAAAAAACTACAAAGGGCTTTATTGTGTGGGGTGTGAGAAGTTCGTGACTCAAAAGGATTTAATTGACGGAAAATGTCGGGATCACCAAAAAGAGCCGGAGGTGGTGGAAGAGGAGAATTATTTTTTTAAACTTTCTAAGTACTCAAAGGAAATCGAGAAAAAAATTAAGAGTAAAGAGTTATTGATCTTGCCGGAAGGACGAGAGAATGAGATTTTGGCTTTAATTAATGAAGGATTGGAGGATGTGAGTTTTTCCCGGCCGAGGAAGGATTTGCCGTGGGGAATTCCTGTGCCTGGAGATGAAGAACATACGATGTATGTTTGGTGTGATGCCCTTTCTAATTATTTGTCGGCAATTGGGTACGGGCGGAATGAAGATTGGAAAAATTGGTGGCCGGCGGAAGCGCAAGTAATCGGGAAAGATATTTTAAGGTTTCACGCAGCGATTTGGCCGGGGATACTCCTTTCGGTCGGACTGTCTTTACCAAAACGGATTTTAGTACACGGATTTCTTTCTATTGACGGAGCGAAGATGTCAAAGTCGGTTGGGAATGTGATTGACCCATTTGAATTAGTCAAAAAATACGGAACGGATGCGGTGCGATATTACTTACTTAAAGAGGTGCCGTCGCATGGCGATGGGGATTTTAGTGTTGTCAATTTGGAACGGGTTTATAATGGGGAATTAGCGAATGGACTCGGGAACTTTGCGGCTAGAGTTTTAGGTTTGGCTTCTAAATTTGGGAAATTTGCAGTGGATTTTGACTTGGTAGAGCCGGCGGTAAGCGATAAAATTAATATAACGAAAGGGTTGATGGATGAAAAAATTCATGCGTTTAGGTTGCACGAAGCGATTGGCGCGATAAGCGAGTTGATTTCTTTTGGAGATAAGTATATAAACGATCACGAAGTTTGGAAAGATGCTAATTCCAAGAAGAAAGAGATTTTGAATTTGATAGTAATTTTGGATAATGTGGCGGCGTTTTTGAAATCATTTTTACCGGAGACGTCGGAGAAAATTTCCAAGTCAATTAATTGGCTGGATAAGAAAAATTTAGAAGTTAAGAAAGGGGAATCTTTATTCCCACGGCTCGGGTAGTGAAGGGATGTTTTTGAGTACACTAAAGCACGCGATCGCTTAATTTGGTGTACTGTTTTTTGGTTAATGGTTTTAGTGATGTCACAACAACCTCCTAGTTGTATGTAGTTTTCTGCCGATTTTTCGAATGACTAAAGGTGTGTTAGGATGAAATAAATTTTTTAGCAAGAATGAAATACATCGACGCACATACGCACGCGCACTTTGCGGCGTTTAAAGATGATTACAAAGATGTAATTGGACGGGCGACTGAGGCCGGAGTGGCAGTGGTAAATGTGGGGACGCAGAAAGACACCTCGGCGAAAGCAGTGGAGGTGGCGCATGGATTTGACAAGCTTACCATAAGCGAGTTTCCAGGGGGTGTGTGGGCGACAGTGGGATTGCACCCGATTCATACTGATAAATCATTTCACGATGCGGATGAGTTGGGTTCGAGTAGTGATGCTAAGGGATTCACGTCTAGAGGGGAAGAGTTTGATTTTGAGTATTATAAAAAACTAGCGCTTGATCCGAAAACAGTAGCGATAGGAGAGTGCGGATTGGATTATTTCCGTATGGAGCAAAGCACAAATCGCGAAGAGCAAATCGAGAAACAAGAAGATGCTTTTATTAAACAGATTGAATTGGCGTTTGATGTTAAAAAGCCACTTATGATTCATTGTCGTGGTTCGGCGAGCTCACCATCCAGTGCGTTTGTGGACCTAATTAAAATCCTCGAAGCAAATAAAAGTAAATTAAATAATAAACCTGGAATTGTGCATTTTTTTACCGGTACAATCGAGGATGCTAAAAAGCTTTTAGATATGGGGTTTTATTTTACCCTTGGCGGAGTGATCACGTTCGCCCGGAGCTACGATGAAATTATCAAAATGATTCCGATGGACAGGATTTTAAGCGAGACAGATGCGCCGTACGTGACGCCGGCGCCTTTCAGGGGCAAGCGCAATGAACCGGCGTATGTGATTTATGTGGTTCGAAAATTGGCAGAGATTAAGGGGATAACAGAGGAGAAAATGGCGGAGCAGATTTGGGAGAATGCGAAACGGATTTTTAAATTGACTTAATCCATTTTTTATTTTAGAGTATGCGCAGTTGATCGGGGAATCCGATCTTTGTCAGAAACGGACTAACTTGTTAGGAGGATCACGATGGCGTTAATTTGGCAGATCTGGAGAAGCCCGATAGATGAACCTGCGGCACAGGTAGCTGCATACTACACAGCTTCGGACGTGCCAGGTTTTTCGGGCAGAGAAGCTGCAGGCCAGTTCAACCTCAGGTTGTACCAGGTTAACCCTCTTGCCAAGAGACAGGTGGCCCTAGTAGCTCAATTGAATGGATTTCTTGGAGCTGACGGCCTTTTTATGAGGACCTCTCCAAGTCTGATTCTTAATACAGGAGAGGTTTCCTTTGAGGATTTTTTCAATTCTCTCAAGAAGCTGATTGACCTGTATCCGGATGCCTGCGGGCTACTCTCGCCTCTCCGGGATCTTGCGGAGGAGGCGGGGTCGGGGTATGGGTTGCGGATGTTTATGTTTCCGACAGAGGAGGAAGAGAAAAGGGAGGTTGCTGTTGCCGCTAGTTCCGGGGACAATCCTGATGTTATTGGTGTTTTGAAGATTGTCTACGGAGCTTTCACTCGCAATGGTTTTGAGCCGGCTGGTTTCTGCGGCTTTGTCTCCGCAGAATGCTTTCTTGACAGGACGGTTGTGCTGAGCAGGATTCAGAGATTCTTGTTGCCCAGCTTTCGACTCGAAAACCTTTCTACTCTCGGTACTCTTCCTGAGATTGAAATACCGGATTCCGGGGAGATTCGGTTTTCCCCTAAGGGCGAGGAAGAGGTTACAATGCGACTATCTTTCGATGGCCCTTACCTCACTACAAGTGTGTCTCCTTGGCCGCTTAACCTTAGTCAGGCCGGGTTGGTTGGTGACTTCCGGCTGCGACTTCTGTCGATTCTGTGGCCGACCGTGGTTCCTCTGCCTTCCAAAAAGCTTGAGATAAGGTTAGTGTGAAGTTTTGCGTGGAACAATCACGCAAGGTAGTTCAATACCCGCCCGGGCTTGTCTCGGGTGGGCTTTTTTTGTCTACAGAACTTTCACGCCGAATTTTTTTAGAGCAACAACAAGGGGTGCTAAGGGAAGGCCGACAATATTTGAATAATCGCCTTCGATTTTATCGATTAAGATGGAGCCGAGGCCTTGAATGGCGTAAGCGCCGGCTTTGTCGAGAGGTTCTTTGGATTTTACATACGCATTTATTATTTTAGGATTTAATTTTTTCATGTGGACTTTGGTTTCGATTGACTTCGAGATGATTTTATTGGTTTTGGTGTTAATGACCGTAAAACCAGTAATGACAAGATTGGTTTTGCCGCTAAGTTTTTTGAGCATTGCTTTCGCTTCTTTTGGAGAGTGGGGTTTGCCCATAACTTCTTGGTCGAGGACGACAATCGTGTCGGCGGCGATGATAATAGCGTTTTTATGTCTCTTTGCTACCGCTTCAGCTTTGCCTCGGGAGAGTTTCTTGGCGAGGGCGTGAGGCGGGAGATTTTCTTTCATATTTTCTTCGTAGTCGCTGTCTTTAATTTTAAATTTAACTCCAATTTTTTGGAGCAATTCCTTGCGGCGAGGCGAAGTTGAGGCAAGAATGATTTTGGGGTTCATGTTTGTTTTAGCTGATTTTTTACGCTAAAATTCTAACAATATTCAGTTTTTATGTCTAAAAAGTACGATTTTAAACAGATAGAAAAAAAATGGCAGGGGCGATGGCTCAAGGAAAAAACCTATGAGCCCTCCTTCGCCAAGGGAAGCCCTTTTACCCTTCGGCGGGCTCAGGGTAAAAATGCTCGAAAGCATTTTTATAACTTAATGATGTTTCCGTATCCGTCGGCGGAGGGGTTGCACGTCGGGAATATGTACGCTTTTACCGGAGCGGATATTTATGGGCGGTTTAAGCGGATGCAGGGATATGATGTGTTTGAACCGATTGGACTGGACGGGTTTGGAATTCATTCCGAAAACTATGCATTGAAAATCGGGACGCATCCGGCGAAGCAGTCAAAAATTTCAGAGAAGAGGTTTTATAAGCAGTTGGCTTCGATTGGGAATGGGTTTGC
>JAKALK010000027.1 GCA_021813155.1 bacterium | reverse complement strand
CCACCGCTTGATTTGTCACTTCCCGAAAAAGAATTAAACCTAGTGAAACCAAAAGTGCTAGAAGCATCACTAAAACTGTAGCTGCCGAAAGTAATCCGTTACGCCAAAAATTTTTAACTCCAAAATGAATGATTCGTGAAAGAGTTGTAATCATCGTAATTTTTTAAATCAAAATATATTTTCCTTTTTCTTCGTCTCGAATAATACGACCGTGATCCAAGGTAATTACCCGCTTACCTAAACTGTTCACTATATCCTTATTATGGGTTGCTAAAATCATTGTAGTCCCAAGTTCGTTAATTTTTACCAAAAGGTTAATAATTTCACCCGTATGAAGCGGATCTAAATTTCCTGTCGGCTCATCCGCGATAATCACCTCCGGTCGGTGCACCATCGCCCTAGCTATAGCCACTCTCTGCTTCTCTCCGCCCGAGAGTTCGTGGGGGAAATTTTTAGCTTTATCGCTCAAACCCACCATATCTAAAACCTGCGGCACCAACTCGTCAATTTCCCGCTGTAACCGTCCAGACACCTCGAGCGCGAACGCCACATTCTCATAAGCATTCTTAGTAGGCAATAAGCGAAAATCTTGAAAAACTACCCCAATGTGACGCCTAAAGGTTGGCAATTCTTTATCTCTTAATTTATTCACTTCATATTGCCCAAAAAAAACCCTACCCTTACTAGGCTTCTCTTCCCCAATCAAAAGCCGAATAGCCGTAGATTTTCCAGCCCCCGATCTTCCCACAACAGACACAAACTCACCCGGTCCAACTTGAAAATTAACTTCCTCTAAAGCCACGGAGTGACTGTTGTACACTTTGGATACATTTTGAAAAGCAATCATGAGTTTACTTTAGTAATTCTACCCCAGCTTCTACAAAGATATCAATATCGCCCCCCAAAACACCCTCCGCGTCACTTGTTTCGATATCCATTCTATGATCTTTTACCATTTTATAAGGATTCAAAACATAAGATCGAATCTGACTTCCCCATTCCGGCTTTACTTTTGTCCTAAGCTCACCTAACTCTCGAACTTTCTCTTTTTGCATCAAATTAAAAATTTTAGCCTTCAAAATCCTCAAAGCTTTTTCTCTATTTGAAATCTGAGATCTCTCAACCTGCGAGCTGGCTATAAGCCCCGTTGGCAAGTGGACAACCCTAACTGCCGTCTCGACTTTATTTACGTTCTGTCCGCCCGGACCAGAAGACCTAAAAAACTCGAACTTCAAATCTTTTTCCGGAATATCTATCCTTGACTCCTCAACCTCAGGTAAGTCCGGCAAAACTTCCACTAAAGCAAACGAAGTGTGCCTAAGCTGCTTTGCTGAAAACGGAGAAATCCTCACTAATCTATGCACCCCCATCTCTCCTTTCAAATATCCATAAGCGTATTCTCCGCGAATTTCCAAAGTCATCCGATTAGGATTATCGTCCAAAACCGCTACCTTCCATCCTTGCCTCCCCGCGTATTTTTCGTACATTTCAAAAAGCATTCTTGTCCAATCCCCCGCGTCCTCCCCGCCCGCTCCCGGATAAAACCCTAGTATCGCCGACCGCTTGTCATATGGTCCGGAAAAAAGTTGGGTCAATTCCAGCTGTCTAAACTTTCTCCGCACCTCAAAAAATTTATTTTCGCTAAAATCTTTCTCAAGCTCCAAAATCCCATCTTCGACTTCCTGAAACTTCCCAACTAAATCATTCAACTCTCCAAGTTCTTTAATCGCTAAATCCGCTTTTTGTTTATCCGCCCAAAAATCAACGTCACTCATCATCGCCCCAAGTTCCTTAATCCGAATTTTTTTTGCCCCAAAGTCAAAGCCGCCCGCTTAACCGGCGGGCCTCGGTTTTAAGTTCTTCTAGTTGCTGCTCAAAATCTTCTTTCATATCTATACCCAACATTACAATATTTGAAACCCTCAAGCAATCACTCTCCTAAATATTCGAATCTTGAAACCAATTTCCCGTCTTTATTAACTTTCTCCAAAAACATCGCTTTTGGCCGCACCCATAAAACCGGCTCTTCCTCATCCGTATGCTCATACAACACCAAGTCTTCTAGCGTTTCAGAATGCTTAACGACAGCAATAACTTTTATAGGCCTTCCTTTATAATGCCGATACTTTCCCAGTTTAATTTCTTCCATGAGCCACCTCGCGGATTCGAACCGCGGACCTTCACTTTACGAAAGTGCTGCTCTACCAACTGAGCTAAGGTGGCACCACTACTATTAGAGATAGTGCTAAAAAACTCTAAACCTTAAATTATATTCACCAGACAGAATATCATTCCCCCATTTCATACACAATAGCAACAACTAGAATCACCAAAACTCTAATCACCAACAGCGGCTCAATTAAAATCAACCTACCCTCATCTTCAAAATAAGCAGAAACTATGGCACGTAACTCACTCCAAAAAACCCGTAACTATCAGCGCTTTGATTCTCTAAAACAGCTTCCCTCCCCAATTCACGTATTTGATTTGGAACATAGCTACCGCCTTGCGACGAAGCAGTATCACAAAAAGGGCTTTTATCAACTGAAACGTTCAAACCCTTCTCCCCGATATCCGCTCCAAAAAAGTAACTCTGACCCAAAGTCAGCATTACTGGTTTTTTCAAAACTCCAGCCAGCCAACCCCCTTGCCCCGTTCCCAAAACTTCAACTATATCCGAAATTCTGGTGTAGTTTGGCATCCCAGCGTTATAAAGCGCTAAGCGTAATCGTGATCCTTCTTGTAAACTTGAATCAGGTTGAAAGTACCACAATTTTATAACAGTAACTACTCCTGATCCCGGCATCATCCATTTTGTAAAAAACAAATTAGCCCTAGCTAGCCCATCTCCACAAGTTTCTTTTGCTCGTAAAGCTACCTCTCCCTTCCCAGTTCGGTCACTCACGCTAGCTGGCATTAAAGTCAAATCGCTTCCCACTTCATAAAGTAAATTAGTATTCCCTCCGTCGGTACCCATTCGGTCTTCGCTCCCTCCCCACTGATATTTCTTCGACTCAAGTTGCGCATCTATTTCCCACCCCGGGACATACGCATAATAAAAACCGAGTTTAGCATCACCCAACGGATCAAACGGTAAAGAATCAAGTGTTACTATAGGCAAACCGTTAAACTTAATAGGGATCCAACCAGTCCCATCAACCCGAGTAATATCACCTTTAGAAACACATACATAACGCCAACCTAAAGTAAGCGGTGGCAAATCTTTATACTCCAAACAACCCCGATCCCCATCTAAGTCCGGCAAAGACAAATAAACAACATTCGCTTCCCCTAAAAAAATATTAGGATCTTGATGCATTGCAAAACCAATCGCCTTATCAACCGACTCTAGCTCAGCAAACCTCTGTTTATCCCGAGCTCCCTCGAGAATAGATTTCGGATTCAATATCCAGATGGCTAAAACCCCTAAAATCACCAAAAATGCATAAATTAAAACCAATCGCCTTGCACTAAAACGCTTTAACATACTTACCATTATAGCACCTCCAAAGCCTAAAAATTAATTTTTTGCGTAACTAATACCAATTATCCCAGCTTGCCGACTTGATGGACCATATCCCTCAACTACACTCCCTAAAGTCCCATTAGCCGTGGCTACGTAGCTAACCGAAGTTGATCCGTTCGGAAGATAATTTGCACATCCTCCAGTAATTTCATAAGGCACGCTGTAACCATTTCCAGTACTACCCCCTTGGCCAATTCCCACAATGTAAGTGCTCCCAAGATTAATGGGAACCGGAGAAGGCAGAGCGGCCGAGTACCATTTGCTGAAAGGACCTCCGCTCCCAGTAAGATCCCCTTGTACCGATACTATATCCGATATCCGCCTTCCGGCGTTGGAAACAGGGCTACTTGGATTATCTTCATATAATGCTAACCGCAAAAATTCTCCTGTCTCAAGTTTATTAAACCAGGGGCAAGGATTAGAATCACATCCCTGCCAATACCAAAGCTTCGTAGCTGCGCCCTTTTCATTTCCGGGAACTGTCCATCGATCATATATTTCATAGTTCTGGCCGGAATTTAGAGGATTCAAAGTGTCACTGCAACTTGTCGGCACCTGCACTGGCGTATCAAACCTCGCCTGAACTTCCGGCGGCATAAAAGTAAATTGGTTGCCCTTCTCGTAAAGTAAAATAGTATCGCCTCCATCAGTGCTCTCGCGATCAGAATTCCCTCCCCACTGATATTTATTCGATTCCATCTGAGCGTTAATCTCCCATCCGGATACATAATCATAGTAAAGTCCCTTACTGGCATCGTTTGTCGGATCAGGTGTTAGGTCATTAATCGGCACAACTGGCAAGGTTTTAAAATTTATCGGTATCCAACCAGTTCCATCCGTCTTTCTATAGCTTGTTTTATTGGCACAGCTATATTTCCATGGCGATATCAAAGGCGGCAGAAAACTCGAATATTCTGGGCAGGACCCTAAATAATCTGGAGATATTCCTCCTGTTGTATTTGGTAAAGAGAGATAAACCGTATTAGGATCCCCTTGATATATGCCTAGGTTCTGGGCCGTCGCAAACGCAATTGCCTTATCCAAAGAAGTTACTTCCGACATCCGCCGCGAATCTCTTCCTTCCGCTAGAAGCTCAACCGGATTTAAAACTTCAACCACTATTGTGAAAAGGGTAGCTATCACTCCAACTGTTATTAAAAGCTCAAGCAACGTGTAACCAGCTCTCCTCATATTTAAACTCATTATATAATATTAACTCTTTCCCCGCTTAACTTAATCCACTAAATAAGTTATTCCAAAAACTCCAGCATGAAAACCTCCTGATAAGTCGGCAACATTCACCGGATCAATAAAATATCCGTAATTCACATAATAACTAAGCGTATTTGGTAAATATTGAGGACAATCGCTCCCATAATCCCGAGGAATAGAAGAAGAGCCCACGAGTGGCCTAACTCCAAAAACATAAGTTTGCCCAAGGGGGATTTCGATCTGTTTCGGAAGATCCCCCGACATCCATCCCGTCACTCCCGTCCCATAAATAGTCGTGGAAGCCATCTTGCTATAATTATTCCCGCCAATCGGTTTATAAATCGCTAACTCCAAACTCTCTCCCGGTTGAAGTAAATTATCAGATCCAGAAAAATCTTTCTGCCAATACCAAAGCTTTGTTACTGATACCCGACCCGACCCAGCAATAGCCCATTTTGAATAATATTCTCCCATCACAAGTGCTGCCGTGTCGCCAATGCAACTAGAACTCGTCGGCACCCTAATATCCCCCACTGGCCCCAAGCTTAAATTAGATCCCGCTTCAAAAACAAAATCATTTCTTCCTCCCTCCCGACTTTCTACATCTTTTCCTTTTCCAGAACTAAAACTTTCCGATTCCATATAAGCACCGATCTTCCAAGAACCAGCAATGTAGGTATAGTAAAGACCCTGATTCGCATCATCGACTATATCTACCGGCAATTCACTAAGTGGCACAACTGGTAAGGCCTGAAAATTTATCGGCACCCAACCACTGCCATCAATTCTCCGAAGGTTATCAAACGTAACGCATGCATACCGCCAACCCGCCGGTAGCGTCGGAAGCACCGGCGTCGTTGTAGTATAAGTAGCACACGTCGGCGAGGTATCCGGCAAAGAAGTATAGACAATATTCGATACTCCTAAATTTAAATCTGGACTCAAAGTCTGAGCCAGGTTGATCGCTTTATCCAGAGACTTAATTTCCGCTATCCTAGTCGAATCTCGAGCCTGCCTCAAAAGCTCAATAGGATTCAAAGATAAGATCACCACCGTCGCAAGGATAGCCACGATCGCAATAACAAGCAAAAGCTCGATGAGAGTAAACCCCCTTTCCATCACTAAATTATTATAGCATTAAGAAATCGCAAATCGTTGCGAAGGTAAAACAGAGCGATTATACTTAAAGAAACTCCCGTGAATCAAAATAATTCTTTTTTTCAGTACCTTGGTCTCGAATTTGTCCGTGTCACCGAGCTCGCTGCCATAGCTTCTTCTAAGTGGACCGGCAAGGGCGACCGAAAAGCTGCCGACCAAGACGCGGTGGACGCTATGCGCGCTTCGCTTAACCAAATCGAATTTTCGGGCGAAATAGTTATCGGCGAAGGCGCCAAAGACGAATCCGCAGAACTCTACGTTGGAGAAAAAGTGGGAAAAGGCACCGGGCCTTCTTTAGATATCGCCGTTGATCCTTTAGAATGCACCGACAGCGTTGCAAGTGGCCGCCCTAACGCTCTTACTGTCATCGCCGTCGGTCCTCAGGGATCGCTTTATCGTGCCGCCGACTCTTACATGGAAAAAATCGCTGTGAACCACGAAGCTAAAAACGTCATCGATCTTGATGCGCCAACTAAGGACAATATAGCAAAGGTCGCTAAAGCCCTAGGGAAAGACGTCTCTGAAATTACAGTTGCTATCCTCGAGCGAGACAGGCACCAAAAACTCATCGAGGAAGTAAGAACAACTGGAGCCAGAGTTCAGCTTTTCACCGATGGCGACATTGCTATGGGATTAGCTCCTTGTTTACCGGAGTCTCCGGTTGATATGTTAATGGGAACTGGCGGCAGCGCCGAAGCCGTCCTTGCCGCCGCCGCCCTCAAGTGTCTGAACGGAGAAATCATTTGTCGATGGAAACCAAAAGACGAAAAACACGTTGCAAGGCTGAACCAAGCCGGCATCACAAAATTCGACACCATCTTCAAAACCGAGGATCTGGCCAAGGGGCAAAATCTAGCCTTCACTGCCACCGGCGTCATCTCGGGGCCCCTTCTCGAAGGGGTAGCTTGGAAATCCGACCAAGTCATAACCCATACTGTTGTCATGTTAAGCCATCCTAAAACAGTCAGATTTATTAAAACTCTTCATAAATCAATCAAAAAATAATCAACACAATGCAAGAACTATATATTCTCCCATTCGACCACCGCGGCTCGTTTACAAAAATGTTTAACTTACCCGAAAACAACTTAACGGAAGAGCAAATCCAAAAGCTTTCCGATTATAAACACGTTGTCTTCGAGGCCTTCCGACTCGCTTTAAATATGGGCGTTCCAAAAGATAAAGCTGCTGTTCTTGTTGACGAACAATTCGGCACAAAAATTCACGAAGAGGCCGAAAAAATGGGCATCGCCCACATTCTAACAACCGAGAAATCCGGCCAAGATGAATTTGACTTCGAGTACGGAGAAAAATTCCGAGATCACATCGAAAAATTAGACCCCGATTATGTAAAAGTTTTGGTTCGCTACAATACCGCCGGAGACGCCGAGATGAATAAGCGCCAATCCGATCGCTTAAAGATTATGAGCGACTACTGCCGCGAAAAAGGCTACAAATTCCTTTTTGAACTCCTGGCCGTTGCTACCCCAGAACAACTGGCCGAAGCCGGCGGCGATAAAGAAAAATACGAGCAGAGTATTCGTTACCAAGTAATGATTAATACGATCAAAGAACTCCAGTCTCGGGGTGTTGAACCGGATATCTGGAAAATTGAAGGTTTAAACGACCTAAATCAAATGAAAGCGGTTATCGAAACTTGTCGCCGCGATGGGCGGGACCAGGTTGGCATCGTTGTACTCGGCCGCGGCGAATCTGAAGAAAAAGTTCGCACTTGGCTCTCGGTCGCCGCTAAAATCCACGGGGTAGTCGGCTTTGCTGTTGGCCGCACTGTTTTTAAACAGCCGCTCATAGACTTCCACGAAAACAAGATCGACCGAAAAACCGCCACCGAAAAAATCGCCCAAAACTTCAAGGGCTTCACCGATCTCTTTATTTCCGCCCGAAAATCTGCAGAGGGCTAAGAACCAAAAATTAGTTAAAAATTAACTAATCTCCCCTGTAGGAAGTTTTGAGCTCCTGCTCTTTCCTAAAACGCTCCAGCGCAAGCTGGATTAAACGATCTATAAGATCTGCATACGAAATTCCGCTTGCCTCCCATAATTTCGGATACATACTAATCGAAGTAAATCCGGGAATAGTATTGATTTCATTCACAGTCACCTCCCCGTTTTTTTTAAGGAAACAATCAACGCGCCCCAATCCTTCACAAGCCAAAATTTTGAAAGTCTTAATAGCAAGAGATTGAACCCTCTTCGCGATTTCATCTGGCAATTTCGCCGGAATTTCAATAACTGCCCCGTGTTCATCAATATATTTAGCTTCATAAGAATAAAATTCGTGGCTTGAAATCACCTCGCCCGGGACGGAAGCGATCGGACTATCATTGCCAAGCACAGCACACTCAATTTCTCGCCCCTCCACGTTCTCCTCAATTAATACTTTTTTATCGTAGTTGAAAGCTTCTCGGATTGCTTCCCTAAAATCTTCTTCGCTTTTAACCTTACTCACGCCTACAGAAGAACCAAGGTTTGCTGGTTTTACAAAAAACGGAGCTCCCAGATTTTTGACAATCTCTCCATAAAGCGGGATTTCTTTTTCTCCGACTGATAAAAATTTAGCAACTGGAATTCCTGCATCGCGGAGCAACCGTTTTGCCACGTCCTTATCCATTCCAATCGCAGAACCCAAAACCCCCGCCCCAACAAAAGGGATATTCGCAAGTTTCAATAATCCCTGTATTGTTCCGTCCTCCCCAAAAGGCCCGTGCAGTATTGGAAAAGCAACGTCGATAGATTGGTTCGATTGATGCGTATCAAGATTTTCGATTTTGCCCTCGCTCTCTGGGATAAGAGCCACGCTTTGGCTTAGTTCGTCATTAAGTTTAATTAGTTTAGGATCGCTGCTGTTAAGTAAAAATTTAGAACTAGCACTTAAAAGCCATCTACCTTTCTTGTCTATGCCAATAAGAACCGGCTCATATTTATCTTTATCAATTGCCTCGATAACATTTTTTGCAGATTGCAAAGAAACTTCGTGTTCTGCCGATTTTCCTCCGAATATTATGCCAACCCTTATTTTTCTGTTCATAGGACAACTTTATCCGAATTAGCTTTAGCTCCGGTTCAAATCATTTTTGCGGCGTATCTTAAAAATAGCTCGAATGGAATTCTGCCCTCGCCGCGCGGAGCGCGGCTCGGGTGCATAGGGGCAAAATGTATTTTATGAAAAATTTAAGAATAAATCAAAAAAGAAAGGGCTCCGCTCACGATTACTCGTGGGGAGCCCTTGATGCTGAGATGACAACTCGCGTTCGTTCAGGCCGCGAACACTTCGGCGACGCCGTGGTCTACGACCACGACAGCCACCTCGGTCATGTTCGTGAGCTTCTCCGCGGCATCCTTGTCGAACGAGCCGAGCGCCTCCTGGATGCCGTTGCGCATGGCGAGCCCACGTGCAAAAGGGACTTCGCCCCGATCGCGGATCTCCTGCCAGTTGTGGCCCGGCATGAGGATGTCGGCGAGTGGGCCGCCATGAACGTCGTCGACGTTCAGGAGCACGATCACCGCTTGATCGGCTGTCATTCCGCGTTCCGCGAGTCGCTTCTTGAAGTGCGTGATACGGTCGGCGTTGATCTCCAGCGTGTTCTTGCAGTTGTGCTTGCTGACCGCACTAATCACCGCCACGGCTTCGGGATCGTCGAGCACCAACTGATCGTCGACTTCGCGAACGACTGCCCCCGTTGCAGTGGGATCTTCGACGCCGTTCCGGTAGAGGGCCGGACCACCGACGCTGAGGATCGTACCCTCGAGTTCGCCTTCGAGTTCACTGATCGCGTTCAGAACACGCTGACGACTCGCGGCGTCGCCGAGATGAAGAACGTTCGCACGTCCACCACTGTAATGCCAGTCGATCTGTGCGTTTGCCTTCCTGGCGATTTTCTTCACCCAGCACTCGACAGCGTTGGAACTTCCATCCACAACACAGACACCCTCGCCCTTCTTGAAAATCTCAGGATTGCAAGGGGGCGGGGTCGGTCCATCGGTTGCCATAGAAACACCTCCTTCTTTCGGTTGGGAATGTACTTTTGTTATCTAAGCACCATGCCTAGATCTGTAAGCAATCATAACATAGTTGAGCCAATACGTCAAGAAGCGGCTAAACGCCGCTTCTTGGAGAAAATCAGAATTAAAAAATTCCTTTTGCCCTTCCAAAATATGGTTCGAGCCGATTTGTTTTCAGGTTCTTTGGCAGTATTGATAAAAGCATTTCTTTTTCGCCAAAAATCCCATATAAATTAGCCGCCGAGCGCAACGAGGCGGGCAACTCGCACTTGCAATTTCCTAACTGGCGGAAGCGGGAGGATTCGAACCTCCGATGCCATTTCTGGCATACCGCATTTCGAGTGCGGCCCATTCAACCGCTCTGGCACGCTTCCTGGTGGACCTACGGGGAATCGAACCCCGACCCCATCCATGCCATGGACGTGTGATACCATTTCACCATAGGCCCGCTTGAATAAATCAAGAACTATAATACAATACGAGTACTTGCAAAGCAACGCCCTCGTAGTTCAATGGATAGAACAGATCCGTCCTAAGGATAAAATGGGAGTCCGATTCTTCCCGAGGGCACTATGAAAAAATTTAATTACCTTTCAAGAAGCTTCATAAATGCCGCAGGCACTTTTGCATACATCTTTATTATAGTTTGGCTAGGATCGCACAGCCAGCAAATTATTGACCAATCAAATAGTTTCCTTACCCCTGTCTTTATGCTTCTGTTGTTCGTTGTTTCGGCGTCTATAACCGGCCTCCTAGTACTCGGGAAGCCAGTCCTTTTATATTTAGGCGGCTTTAAAAAAGAAGCATTCGCCCTGCTTTTCGCTACCCTAGCTTGGCTTATCTTGTTCTTAATTATCATTGCAATTGTACTCATCGCTAAAAAATTGAATCTAAATTAAACCCTCAATCGGTGTCTTATAAAAGAAAAATTTTTATAGCGGTAGTTCTTGTTTTGGTTGGAGTCGGCTTATTTTGGGCTAGTCAAAATGAGAAGTCTAGCTACGTCCCAAAAAACCTAAGTGATGTGGTTATAACACTTAAAAGGAATGCTTGTTATGGTTTTTGTCCCGAGTACAAGCTGACAATTTATGGAGATGGAAGGGTTATTTTTGATCCAAAAGACAACGTCGAAGTGGGTGGAATAAGTACTACCACTATAAACGGAGATAAGGTGTTGGAGTTAATTTCGAAATTTAAAAGTTTAAGATATTTTTCACTAATGGATAAGTATGATTTTTTGGGCGCAACAGATATGCCCTCTGTG
>JAKALK010000026.1 GCA_021813155.1 bacterium | reverse complement strand
ATGTTGAAGTGGGCGGAATAAGTACTACCACTATAAACGGAGATAAGGTGTTGGAGTTAATTTCGAAATTTAAAAGTTTAAGATATTTTTCACTAATGGATAAGTATGATTTTTTGGGCGCAACAGATATGCCCTCTGTGGAAACTTCGCTGACAATTAACAACCACACGAAGAGCGTTTATCATTATCACGGCGACTTCTTTTCTCCGAAAAAGTTAACCGAACTTGAAAACAAGATTGATGAAATTGTTAACACGCGCCAGTGGGTTGGTGATCCAGGGAAAGGTAAGAAATCAATAATTGATTTAAATAATAAATTTGAAATTTGGTATAGACGCGATCAGGAAGTTAAGGTCAGGGTACTTTACGATGGGAAAGGAATTCAAGAATATAGTTACATTCCAATCTGCGATCCAGCAACATCAGCGGTGTGTATTGTTTATACTAAAGAAACTTATCCTAATTCAAATTTCAGTAATGCAGGTGTTTCAGTGGGCATTCTAACAAAAGATAGTTCTGAAACGCAGTGTTACACACCTACTCCATCCGGGTTGCCCTCCAGGCCTGAGAAGGTAGAGATCGGAGGAGTTTCTTTTGAAAGATATAGCGTAGGAGATGCGGCGGCCGGGCATCAAAGCATCGGTTACAATTACCGTGCATTTCACAGTGGTGTTTGCTACGAGCTTACTAGTCGGATTAATACCACGACTTATGAAAACTACGAGCCAGAAACAATCCAACGGTTTACTGATGAACAAAGGAAAGACCTTGAAGCGAAACTCTTTGAAATTATCAAAAGCTTTAGATTCGATCCTACTAGATAAAAACTTGAAAGGATGGAAAAAATAGGCCAGAATTTAGTCGCGGGCCTATAGTTCAGTGGTAGAATGCCTCGTTTGCAACGAGGAGGCGGCAGTCCGATTCTGCCTAGGTCCACCAGGAAGGTGGGGTGGCCGAGTGGCTTAAGGCGGCGGTCTTGAAAACCGCTATACCCTAAAAAGGTATCGTGAGTTCGAATCTCACTCCCACCGCAAACATTTTTTCCTATTGTGATAGTAAGCCGAACCAGAATCCTACCAATGACCCTAAGTGAAATAAGAAAGACGGTTTGGAAACATAAACCAGTCCTGAAAATCCTAATTCAAAATAAAGGGCATTTATCCATCTCTAAGTACTATCGTGAAAACCACCCCGTTCCCAAGAACAAAACCAGGCAACAAGAACTGATTTCTGTTATCAAAGAGAAAGTTACCTCTCTTATAAATAAAGAAGTTTCAAAAACAGTCGAGAAGGAGTTAAGAAAAAATTTCTTCGCTTCTACTGCCGACCATCACCAACCCCTTTGCCACCCATTCTTCTTAAATTCCAACCTTGTTCAATCATACGCCAATAGCGAAAAAGGACTAAAAAATATACTCATTCTTGCCTGTTCAGATATCTCCCTCAATAACTCTTCTTACCCAAGAGGCATTTTTTTTCACGATAAAGAACTCAACGAAGTCCGCCTCCCTTTTTTTAGCTTAAAATACCGACATCGTCCTATCTTCGGACTTCAAAGCTACCAAAAAGAAAGGCTCGAAACAATCCCAGAAACATTGAAACCGATTTTTCTGAACAAAAGGGTAACCAACTCAAAAACCTACTCTGATCAAATTACCATAATTAACTTCGAGCTTTGGAGAAGAATCCCAGGCGAGCACGAAACCAACCTCATCTACTTGAACCAAGAAGAAATTGTTTCCTCCCTTATTCGCAAATATCACCTCAAAGAACCGACGGTTATCAACCAAATAATTTTCAACCCAACCTTCCGCCGCCTATTTCTCAAACATTTCAAAAATATAATCGGCGCCTTCAACACCAAGCACCAAAAAGGCACTTTCTTATTTTGGGGGTTGAAAGATGGGAAAAGAATCTCCCTAACTCTCGAAGGAGAAAAACTAACCTCAAAAGATGGCTTCAACCTATTACTGGAACCCAGATCAACTAGAACTTCAATCACAAAAGGAGAAATCATACCCAGTATGGCCCTTTCTTTTATAACTCTAAGTTTTTATTACGGCCTCCCCTGCGGCGGGGGCTTCAGTCAAGTTAACTACCTAGAAGAGATGAAAGTAGCGTATCTAAAAATGCTAAACGAAACCGGAAAATTCAAAAAAGAAATTGATCAAACCAAAAAAATCCCAACCAATATCTTCAGAGGAGAATTCGTCCTAGCAAGCCTCTCTAACCGCAAAAAACAAGTTCCTGCAACTACAATTGACCTCATCCTCCACGCCCACAAAGATACTCCCAAGAAAATAAGGGTTGCCTCAAAGCAGGTTCATCTCAAAGCCGCTGTTGACCAAATGATGCCGGAGTTCTATAAAATTATCACTGGGAAAAAGGCGAAGTTTGATGTTAAATCTTCAATTCCGCCATCTCTCTATGTCTAAGTGTGCCTACTGCGGCCCCAAACCCATCTCTCACTTCGCCGTTTGGTTAGAGAATTCTCTAGCCATTGTTTTCTACCCCCTAGATAAAATTTTTGCCGGAAGCTTTCTCGAACGCCTCACTAACAAAATCGGTAGCTTCTTAAAGAAACCCGCTTTTAAAATACTAGAACTAATTGGAGCCTTAAGGTACAAATCCGACTTAAGTCAAACTAAAAACCTCCGCGTTAAGGTTCTCTTCGCCGAAGCAAAAAAAAGAAACATTGATATGCAAGGCATCTCTTTATTAAATAAAGATATCGACTATTACGTCGCCACTTATAAAAAACGCTCCATTGTTTTTAACGGCATCCCGCGGCCAAAAACAGAAACATTAAATAGTCTTTGGTGGATGGACGACAAAAAAATTTTGAAAAACAAATTGCAAGCTGCCGGTCTGCCCGTTCCCCAAGGTGAAAGTTTCTCACAATTTAAGCCTCTCATTAATTACTTCCAAACCCTTGAAAAACCAGTAGTCATAAAACCGCGCCTTGGCTCTCGCGGCCGACACACCACTACCCTCATTTACACCGATAATCAGCTCCACCAAGCTTACAAGGTTGCCAAACAGTTGTGCTACTGGGTAGTAGTTGAAGAACACATCTTAGGAAGCGTTTATCGCGGTACCGTCATCGGCGGCAAACTTGTCGGCATCCTAGGTGGAGATCCCCCTCGTATCACAGGAGATGGTATCCATATCATAGAAGAACTAATTAGTATAAAGAATGCCCAAAAACCAACAGGTGTTCAAGACTTCATCCCTTCGCTAGCAACTGATGAATTTCTAGCTCGGCAAAAATACAACCGAGCGACAATCCTTCCAAAAAATATAACAATTGATCTAAGTGAAAAAATCGGCGTTTCCTACGGCGGTACCAGCTTTGAAGTCACAGCTAAAACTCATCCTGATTTCAAAAAAATCCTCGAAAGAGCGGCAGCTATTGTTGGAGATCCTATTCTAGGATTCGATTTCATTGCCGAAGACATTTCTAAGCCACCAGAAAACAATAAGTGGGGTATAATTGAATGTAATAGCCTTCCATTTATTAACCTCCACCATTTCCCCCTTATCGGCGAACCAGTCAACGTAGCGGGGTACATCTGGGATCTTTGGGATAAATTTCACTAATGCCTAAAATCAAAGTCCTGAAAGACGAAATTATATACGACGGCAAATTCATCAAAACCATTCGCCGGCACTTTATAGACCTATCGGGCCGAAGAAAAGTCTGGGAGATGGTAGAGAGAAAAACTTTCCACCGCATTATTAGTGTTACCGCTATCACCCCTAAAAAAGAGATTGTCTTTATCAAAATCTATCGCATTCCCCTAAAAAGCTACATTATCGAACCTTGCATGGGTCTTACCGACAAAAAGGGAGAAAGCGAAGCTAAAACCGCAAGGCGAGAACTCCTAGAAGAAACCGGTTACCGAATAAAAGGAAAACTTATGAAAATAAACATCGGCCCACACAACAGCGGCCTCTCGGCGTCAGAAATAGTCTCTTATATTGGATTAAACGCCCAAAAAGTCGTTGATCCCAAACTAGAATCCAGCGAAGATATTGAAGTTATAAAACTTCCTTTTAAAAAGGCCTATCGATATCTTTCCCATCCTCCGAAGGGGGTGAAAGTCGATATTAAAGTTTTTGGCATTCTTTATCTTATTTCAAAGAAATTTGGTCTACCCACTTGAAAGCAACTGTGTTAAGATAAACTTATGCCCGAAGACAAAATCGTTATCTCAACTATCAAAAAGACCATGCCCGCCGTGGTCTCAATTGTTATTACTAAGCACTTAGAAGATCTGGAAAAAGAAATCCCGAAAGAACTTTACCCCTTCTTACCTATGGGCCCTCGTGGTCCAGAGCTAAAAATACCCGATCAATTAATTGATAAGCGAGGAATGGTCCAGATTGGCGGCGGCTCCGGTTTCGTCGTTGAGCCCAATGGCGTTGTCCTCACTAATAAACACGTCGTTAGCGATTCTAAGGCCGAATACACCGTCATCACTAATGACGGCCGTAAGTTCCCAGCTCAAATTCTAACTCGAGACCCCATTAATGATGTCGCCATTCTAAAAATCGAAGCCAATAGCCTCCCGATCATTAAGCTCGCTAACTCAAACAAACTAGAGCTCGGCCAAACTGTTATCGCTATCGGCAACGCCCTGGGCATCTTTAAAAACACAGTCTCATTAGGCATCATCTCTGGTCTTTCGCGGTCAATTACCGCCCAAGCCGACCCCAATTCCCCTCCCCAAGAAATGAGGGGGCTCATCCAAACGGATGCCGCTATCAACCACGGCAACTCAGGCGGACCCTTGGTAAACTTAGACGGTGTTGCCATCGGTATTAACGCCGCCATCGTCTTCGGGGCGCAAAACATTAGCTTTGCCATTCCCATCAACGCCGCCGAAAGAGACTTAGAAGACTTGAAACACTACGGCCACGTTCGCCGGCCTCTCCTGGGGGTTCGCTACATCGTCATTGACGATAACCTTAAAGACAAAATGAGTTTGCCCGTTAACTACGGCGCTTTAGTTATTAAAGAAAGCCCTCAGGATCATGGAGTCGTCCCCAAAAGCCCGGCCGAAAAAGCCGGCCTTCGTGAAAAAGACATTATTCTCACTTTTAACGATCAGAAAATCGACCGCGATCACCCTATCCAAGACTACCTAGAAAATCTAGAAGTTGGCGACAAAATTGAATTAACCGTCCTCCGTGGCAAAAAAGAATTAAAAGTTAAGCTTGCTCTTGCCGAAAGGAAATAAAAAAACCGAGCGCATCTTCCTTCTAGTACGATCTCGAATCAACCAAGAGTCCATTCTTATCAAAAAGAAAAACCTTGTCGTGTCGCTCATCCAAAAAGCGACTCCCCACCCACACCCTCCATTCCTTACTTAAAAAATCCGAATCTGATCTATATCTCTCAAAACAACCCTTGTAATTAATGGTATCCAAGTAAGCTCGGCAAGCGTAATCATTAAAAGGAAGAAGTACATTGGGCTTCGGCAACGAGCAAGAACCAAGCGATAAAACGTAGTCATAGCACTTGCTGGAGAAATTTTCTAACTCTGAACGATCGGGTCTCGGACAATTGCTTGGAAATGACGGCGTAAATTTCGATACATTTTGTAAATATCCGATGCACTTATTAAGCCTCAGATTGCGCCCCACTGCACTCGCCGAGGTATAGATTTGCAACGTCTCCCCTTTCTTTAAAACAATGTCCGTCTCGGGAGCAAGACCGGAAGGATCGTAAACTTCGACTGCCTTCGGTATATACTGTCCGCCTCGCTTACCCTTAATAAGCCAACCTGTCACATTCACCGATTGCCCCTCATCCAAATTAGAAGCTCTTAAGGCCACGGTTCCAAGAGAATAAACTGAACCCGCCGACACTCCGCTGAAAAATATCTTGCGAAAATATGGCGAAAGTTGCTCAACCTTAAAACCCTCGGGAATAGTCCTGGGATCAATCGTGGAGGTAGGCTTAGTCTCAATCTTCGTCCCCGTTCCTTTTCCAGTATTTATATTTTGAGTGGTGGTGGCATGAGCGCCGTCCGTCCCCCTTGTCGCCACGCTCGAACTCGAACGAGGCAAAGAAAGATTAAGCTTTTGGATACCTATACCTTGAAGAGAGCCGCTAAAGACGAGATAGAGTATCACTACAAAAATAGCGGCTAAAACAATGAATAAAACTCCGCTCTGCATATTAAAATATTACTCCACCGTCACCGATTTAGCCAGATTTCTCGGCTTATCAACATTCTGCCCCCTCAAAACCGCGCTAAAGTAAGCAAAAAGCTGAAGCGGAATCACCGCTAAAAACGGATAAAGTATTTCCGGTACCTCGGGCACGTAAATCACATCGTCCGCCAATCCCTTTAAATCCTCGTTGCCTTCAGTAGTGAGAGCCAAAACCGGCCCACGTCTCGCTTTAATCTCCTGAACATTAGAGAAATTTTTATCGTAAACCGAATCCTTCGGCATTATAAAAAACGAAGGGAAATCCTTATCAATCATCGCGATCGGCCCGTGCTTCAACTCTCCCGTTGGAAGTCCTTCTGCGTGGACATAAGAAATTTCTTTAAGTTTTAAAGCTCCTTCATAGGCTACGGGGCAATTATATTTTCTACCCAAGAAAAGAAAGTCCCGACTATCCTTATATTTCTCGGCCACCGCCTTTATATCTTCGCTTTTGTCCAAAATTTTCTGAACTAACTTCGGCAGATTCCGAAAAGTTCGTAAAATCTTATATGCCGCCGCATCCGAAAGTCCCCGCTGTTTTCCAAAAAATATCGCCATCTGCAGTAAAATCGCCGATTGCGAAACAAACGACTTAGTAGCTGCCACTCCAATCTCCGGCCCAATGTGCTGATACACCCCCGCATTCGTCTCCCGAGCTAAAGTTGAACCAATCACATTGGTTATCCCTAAAGTCAAAATCTTTTTCTTTTTTGCCCCTCGTAAAGCCGCTAAGGTATCGGCCGTCTCGCCAGACTGTGAAATCACTAAAAACGCGTCGCCTTTTTGAAACACTGGTCGACGATAATGCCACTCCGAAGCAATGTCAGTTACGACCGGAAATCCCGCCAACTCTTCAACAAAAATTTTTCCGAGCATCCCGGCGTGATGCGCCGTCCCACTCCCAACAATTATTAAACGCCTTATTTTCAAAAGCTCGTTCTCTAAACCCGCTAATCCCCCAAGGACGGTTTTTTTATTTTTCAAATCAATCCTCCCTCGACAAGAATTTTCTAAAGCTATCGGCTGCTCAAAAATTTCTTTCAAAGTAAAATCTGGAAAATTTCCTTTCTGTGCTTGTTCGTAAGACCAATCAATATCCAGATGTCGCCGGTTGATTTCTTTTTTATCTAAATTAAAAATTTTATATCCGCCCTTCTTTAAAACTGCCATCTCCCCGTCTTTCAAGTAAACCAACCGTTTAGTGTGCGGTGCAATCGGCGTTGCGTCGGACGCTACAAAAAGTTCGTCCTTTCCAAGCCCCAAAACCAAGGGGCTAAAATTCCTCGCGATCACAAGTTTCCCTGGTTCTCTCTTATCAAAAATCACAAGTCCGTAAGTACCTTTAATACTTTTTAGCGTCACTCTCACTGCTTCCTCTAAGACAAGGCTGTTCTTCTTTTTGGCTTCTTCAATTAAGTGAGCAATTACTTCTGTATCAGTTTGAGATTTAAACTTATGACCTTTGCTGATTAAATCGCTCTTTAATTCGCTATAATTTTCAATAATCCCGTTGTGAGCCAACCAGATATTTTTCGAACAATCGGTGTGCGGGTGAGCGTTTTTTTCCGTCACCCCGCCATGCGTTGCCCACCGCGAATGCACTAGTCCCGCCATTAAATCGCCATTAAAAAGCCGATTTTTCTTAATCTTCTTCTCTAAGTAAACCACCGGCCCCACTGCTTTCGCGCTAATCACTCGCCCTTTATCACTAGCCACCGCCATCCCTGCCGAATCATACCCGCGATACTCTAAATTCTTTATCCCCTCGACTAAAATCGGCACCGCTTTCCTCTTGCCTAAATAACCAAAAATTCCACACATATGTGTTTATTTTAGCCTTTTTTATCTCTTCAAGCAAAACTAAATCACTAAATTTACGAGCCGCCCCGGCACAAAAATTATTTTCTTTGGTTTTGCACCGCTCAGATGCTCTCTAATTTTTTCGCGCACCAAAACCAATTTTTCCACCTCTGCCTGCGAAATCCCCGCTTCCACCTCCACGCTATCCCTCACTCTCCCATTAATCTGGATAACCAAAGTAAATTTCTCGTCCTTAATCTTTTTCGGATCGTACTTCGGCCACTCCGAAATATGAATGGATTCTTTGTTGCCCAAAACCTCTCTCCAAATTTCCTCAACCATATACGGTGCAAACGGAGCCAATAATTTAATAAATGACTCATAACTTTTGGCTGATAACTTAGGTTGGCGCTCCATTTCATTAAGTAAAATCATCATCGCGGAAACCGCCGTGTTGTAATTCAATGTCTCAATATCTTCCGTCACTTTTTTAATTGTTTTATTTAGCAACCGTTCAAAATCTTTATTTGTATCATTAGTATTCATTCGTATATTTGTATCGATACCTCGCGCATAAAGTTTCCATACCCGCGCGAGAAAACGTTCAACCCCCAAAATCCCCGAGTCCCTAAAATCCCCTCCTTGTTCAAAAGGCGCCAAAAACATCAGATACATCCTCAAAGTATCTGCTCCGAACTTTTCAATGTATTCATCCGGATTGATCACATTCCCTTTCGACTTCGACATCTTTGCTCCGTCTTTAATCAAAAGCCCGTGCGCCCGAAACCTCTTCGCCGGCTCATCAAAACTTACGAGTCCCCAATCATGAAAAACTTTCGCTAAAAATCTGACATACAAAAGATGCAAAACAGAATGTTCCGCCCCTCCGGTATATAAATCAATCGGCAACCATTTCTTAGCCAAAACTTTATCAATCGCCGATTTCTTATTCTTCGGATTTAAATAACGCAAATAATACCAAGCCGAATCCAAGAAAGTATCCGAAACGTCCGTCTCTCTTCGAGCCTTCTCTTTGCACTTCGGGCATTTCACTTCATAAAAAGTTTTAACCGTGGCAAGTGGCGACTCTCCTGTCCCTCGCGGGCGAAAATCTTTAACAATCGGCAACTTAACCGGCAAATCTTTCTCCGGCACCGCATACCATCCCGGCGTTTCCCTTTGTTCTCCCCTTCCCGCCTTCGCGCAATTTCCGCAATAAATCATCGGAATCGGTGGTCCCCAATATCTCTGCCGGGAAATCAACCAATCTCTTAATCTGTATTGAATTTTCCTCTTCCCGCCCACAAATTTCGTAATCTCCCATTTCGCCCTCTCCGAATCCATTCCATCAAATTTTCCGGAATTAACTAATATTCCCACTCCGCCATAAGACGACAATTTATATCTTGTCGGATTACTTACTTTATCAAACCCTAGCTCAATAGCCCTAGTTACTGATCGCTTCAAAAAACCGACCCAATGATCTAAATCTCCGCCTCGTTTTTGATTCCATTCCTCTAAATTCGCCAGAAATTCATCCGCGCTCACCCAAACAACCTCGAACTTCTCATGATCCTCACGCTTATATGGCTTCGTTTTTGCAGTTTTCAAAATAAATAGATAGCATGTCGCATGTGTCGTCCTATTTACATTTTTTGCGTGATTATAATAGTGAGCATAAGTGTCATATATTCTTTCGGTTCGTTTAAAATCGTACAAACCACTTTCCTCTTCTATTTCTCTTGAAACTCCCTCTAGACGACCCTCCCCTTCACTAAGTCCACCCGAGAAAAGACCCAAAAGCCCATTATCCCATTTTGCCGCAGCATATTTTTGGGTAGCCGGATCAAAAACAACACCAGAACCACCATCTACCCATACCTCATTTTCCAACTTAGAACCAGTTTCATTAGCTATAACTTGCTTAATTGGTAAATGAAACTTCTTAGCAAACTCAAAATCCCTCTCGTCATGCGCCGGCACCGCCATAATCGCCCCCGTTCCATACGAACCCAAAACATAATCCGCCACCCAAATCGGGATCTCCTCGCCATTAGCCGGATTAACTGCTTTTACCCCTTTCAACTCAACCCCTGTTTTTACTTGCCCTGAGCCCGCCTGCCGTGAGCTTGTCGAATCGGTCGAAGGGTCCTTACCCTCCGCAATCCTGTCCGTCTCTGGTTTTTTCTTAGCTTGGTCGATATATTTCCTAACTTCGTCATAATTCGTAATTCCGAATTCATTATTTTTTAGTAATGGATATTCCGGCGAAAGCACAAGGTATGTCGCTCCAAAAAGCGTATCCAGCCGAGTCGTAAATACTTTAATTGTTTGAGAAAGTACATCAAGAAGCGCTGGTTCTTCTTTAGCACAGAAATGCGACTCCTTCCCAGTCTCTTTAATAAATCGCACTCCAATTTTTAACGCCAAGAACTCGCCATCTGAGACCGGAACAACATCATCTTCTTCGTCATTTAAAACAACAAAAGATCGACAATTATTTTTAATTAATTCAAAATTAAATCCTTTCTTCACTGCCGCTGCCACCATCGGTATATCCCTATTATTAAGAAAATTACCGCTCGACGGCGTAGCAACTAAAATTACTCTACCCAACCTAATTCCACGCTCAAGAATTCTTAGCGCGATCACTCCTCCAAAAGAATGACCCAAAATAGCTGTCTGTTCATCAAGTTTGCAGTTCTCAATCACATAATCTGCCTGTTCCTTATCGTCCGGAGATTCAGTGTTTGGCAAGGTTGGCACCAAAACTTCATAGCCTTGTTTTTCAAGTTGGATTTTTAGCCACGGAAAAAAATTTCTATCAGGGCTCCCTCTTCTTCCATGCAACAAAACAAAACGTTTTATTTTTGATTCACTATTTTTAATACTAAAATTAATTTCCGCCCCCTCTGACTTCCCAATCCAATTCTCCTGCGCAATCTTCACTCTCTCAGACCAATCTAGACCCTTAAGCTCGCTCAATAAACGATCGGCATATTTCGTAATCCTAAAAAACCACTGCTCCAAATCTTTTTTTACGACTTCAGTCCCACACCTTTCACACTTCCCGTTTATAACCTGCTCATCCGCTAAAACCGTCTTACACGAAGGACACCAATTCACCGCCTGCTTTTTCCGATATGCCAAACCCTTCTTAAACATCTCGGCAAAAATCCACTGCGTCCATTTATAATATTCCGGATCGTAAGTCTCTAAATGCTCATTCCAAGCAAAACCATTCCCA